>CAKNOI010000001.1 GCA_930990125.1 uncultured Clostridiaceae bacterium
TATTATTATGATAATATGTTATTGGCTTTGCAACAGATTCTCCTACTGCTTTTAACCCTGCAAAATGAATAACAGATTCAATGTTGTTTTCTTTAAAAACAGTGTCTAATTTTTCTTCATCTAACAAATCTAATTCATAAAATTTAATTTCTTTTCCTATTATTGTTTTTAGTTTTTCTAACACATCTGGTTTGCTGTTTACAAAATTATCAACAACAACTACTTCTTCTCCTTTTTTTACTAATTCTACAACAGTGTGGCTTCCAATATATCCAGTTCCACCAGTAATTAAAATAGCCATTTTATTTCCTCCTCTTACTATTTTTATTATTTTTCCCAGATTAAGTATTTTCACCCTTTCTATATAAGTCTTGATAAATTTGATAATCACGTAAAATTTTTCTTACATAATGATTGGTTTCCTTAAACGGAATATTTTCTATGTCTGAGCCATCTTTTTTTATTATTCCACTCTCAATCCATTTTTCTACATTTCCCATTCCTGCATTATAGGCAGCGAGTGCAATGGGAATACAGTTATCATATGTTTTTAATAGATTGGCAAAGTATTTCGTTCCTGTTTGAATATTAATTTCCGGATTATAGAGCGATTCTTTTGCAATATAATCATACCCTTCTTGCTCTGCAATTTCTTCTGCTGTATCTGGCAGTAATTGCATTAGTCCAATAGCATTACTACTAGAAACAACATTTTTTTCAAAATTACTTTCTGCTTTAATAATAGCATAAACTAGTAATGGATCTAGTTCATTTTCTTTTGCATACTTTTCTACATATTCACTATATTGTAAAGGATATATCTTTTTTAAAATAATATCTTGTACTTTTATAACATAAAACAAAATAAAAAATAGTATTCCTATTGTCAAAAATAGGATGGCTAGCTTTTTTATCATTCTTAACAAAATATATCTCTCCTATCTTTTCTTTTGCAATTATTTAACATCATACCAATTCGTTGCTTCTGATGTCTCTACTTTTAATGGTATATCTAATTGTACTGCATTTTCCATACATTCTTTTAATACTTTCTTTACTTGTTCTTTTTCTTCTTCTTTTGCCTCAATAAGAAGCTCATCATGAATTTGTAAGATAATATTTGCAGAAAGATGTTCTTCTTTTAATCGTCTATAGACTTTTAACATTGCAATTTTCATAATATCTGCGGCAGTTCCTTGTATTGGTGTATTCATAGCGGCTCTTGCACCAAATTGTCTTACAATAAAATTATTGGAATTAATTTCTGGAATATATCTTCTACGGTGAAACATGGTTTCTACATAGCCTTCATTTTTGGCAACAGTTACAATGTCTTTCATAAACTGCTCAATTCCCTTATATTTTTCTAGGTATTGGTCTATATATTCTCTAGCTTTCTTTTTTGGCACTCCTATTTGTTCCGATAATCCAAAATCACTAATTCCATAAACAATTCCAAAGTTAACCGCTTTAGCAGCACCTCTTTGGCTTTTGGTTACTTTTTCTAATGGTACATTAAAAACCTGTGAGGCAACTTGTTTATGAATATCTTCGTCATTTTTAAAAGCTTCTAACATACGTTCGTCCTTTGAAATATGTGCCAAAACACGAAGCTCTATTTGCGAATAGTCTGCATCAATAAAAACCTTTCCTGGTTCTGCTTTAAATGCCTTTTTTAACTTTTTACCAAAGTCAATTCTGGTTGGTATATTTTGCAAATTTGGCTCTGTTGATGTAATTCTTCCTGTTGCTGCTACTGTTTGATGGAAATAGGAATGTATTTTATGTGTTGTTTCATTAATATATGGTATGAGTCCTTCTACATAAGTAGAATTTAATTTAGTAAGTTGTCGGTATTCTAATATTTTATCAATAACTGGATGTTCCTTTTTCAATTTTTCTAGTACATCTACATCGGTAGAATATCCTTTTTTTGTCTTTTTATATACCGGAAGTTTTAACTTTTCAAAAAGCACTTCTCCTAGTTGCTTTGTAGAATTTAAATTAAAGGTTTCTCCGCACATTTCATATATTTCTTCTGTTATTTTATCTATCTTTTTTTGTAATGATTTTCCAAACTTCATTAATTCCTTTTTATCTACGTAAATACCACTATATTGCATTTCAGAGAGAATTTCTACCATTGGCATTTCAATGTTTTGAAATAGCTCTAGTCCTTGAATGGTTTCGAGTTTTAACATAGTAACATCATACAGCTTAGCAATACAATATACATAAAGTGCATACTTATTTTTTTCTTCTGCCGTTTCTTGCTCTTTTGGAGCAGTGCTAGAAGAGAGTGCATCAAATAGATTTATTTGATTAGAATCTTTCTCTTCTTCTACTGTTTTTTCTTTGTTAGAAAGTAAATACTCTTTGGTTTCAAACCCTAGATACATATCGCTTAATTCTTCTAGATGATACGGAATATTGGTTGGATTTATATCATACGCTGCTATTTCTGCATCATACGCAAATCCCGTTGGTTGTATGCCTAGTTGTTTTAATAAAATATAATCTGTTGTCTGCTTGTACCCTAATTTCTGAATTTCTTTATCTTCAAAAATAGTAGTAAAATGAGGCATCCATTTTTCTGTTTCTAACATAGTATAAACCGTATTTTCTTTTGCAAGATATACACTAATTCCTACTATTTTCTTGGCAATAATGTTAGAAGGATTTTTATCTTCCTTGGTGTGAAAATAATAAAAAATTCGTTTTTCTTGTATAATTTTTTGCTGTAATTGCATTATTTCTGAAGTGCCTTCTAATTCTTGATAAGAAAATAGGTCTGTTACTTTTTTTTCTTGCTCTGTTTGTGAAATTAAATGAAATCTTTCGATAAAACGATTAAAATTTAATTCCTTAAAAATAGAAAGAACTTTTTCTTCATCCCATGGTACCACTTTTAAATCGGTTATTCTTTCCTTAATTGGTACCTTTGTATTAATTGTTCCCAAGGTTCTGGATAAATATGCCAAATCTTTATAAGCAATAATGTTTTGTTTCGCTTTTCCTTTTAAAGTAAAAGTTCCTCTTTCAATAGCACGATAAATGGCATTCATATTTCCATATTCCTGAATAAGCATTAGCGCCGTTTTTTCTCCAATGCCAGGAACACCGGGTATATTATCGGAGTTATCTCCCATTAATCCTTTTACATCAATAAGTTGTTTTGGCTTTACTCCATAAATTTCTTCTACTTTATTGCTATCAAAATCTTCTATTTCTGTTTTTCCTACTTTTGTTCTCGGAATACGTATGGTAATATGATTACTTGCTAGTTGAAAAGTATCTCTATCTCCTGAAAGAATAGTTACCTCTAATCCTTTTTTCTCTGCTCTTTTTGCCAATGTTCCTAAAATATCATCTGCCTCATATCCTTCTTTTTCAATAATGGTAATATGCATGGCTTTTAATATTTCTTTCAAAATAGGCATTTGGCTTGCAAGTTCATTTGGCATTCCTTTTCTGGTTGCCTTGTATCCTTCATACATTTTATGTCTTGCAGTAGGAGCTGAAAGATCAAAAGCAACGGCAATATATTCTGGATTTAAGTCTTCTATTATTTTAAAGAAGACTGCCAAGAAACCATATACAGCATTGGTATAGGTTCCATCTTTTGTAATTAGCATTTTATTTCCCATAATACCATAAAAAGCTCTGTTTAAAATGCTATTTCCATCAATTAAGACTAATCTACTCAAAACCGTTTTCCTCCCATTTATTTTGGATTTCAAAATTGTATTTATTGTATCACATTTCTTAAACAAAATACTATCACTTTTGTAAAATATTAAGATTTTTTTATGCTATCTATATCTAATATAGCATCTAATTTATTGTATTGCACCGTTAAAAACCCATCTATTTTTTGGAAAACTCGTAGTCTGCCTATCAAATAGAAAATTCCTTTACGTATTACTTCTATTCCAATACACAAAATGAAAAGAAGGAAAGAAATTCCTAAAGTAACTCCTACTAAGCTCCACACATTCCAAGTTGCATACTGTCTACCATTAATAATATTCCACAAAAAGTCTGTAACAATAGGATTTGAGTGAATTAAATATACTGCAAATAAAAGTGGTCTAAAATATAAAATTGTTTCTTTTGCTATTTTGTTTTTAATATTTATGTTTATAAAAAATAAAAATAAAGAAACAGAAGCGATAAAGCAGAAAATAGAATTATAAGAAAATGCACGATTTGCAAATATCGCTGTTAAAGAACTCTGTCCGCGTATTGGATCTAATTGGTAAAAATTAATTACCTGAATCATCATAAATAAAACAAACAATACGAAATAAATCCACTTACGTTTGCTTGCTTTGATACTATCTGTTTTATACATACGAATATAGGCAGCTACTAAATATAAAAATATAGCATATACAATACTTAATCCACTTGTTGCATCAAAAATAGTATTGATAGGAAAGATAGTAGCACAAATGCAATTTGCCACCAATAAAATTCCTAATAATACTTGATATTGCTTTTGTGTTATCTTATGAATAATTAAATTGAGAAATGGAAAAAGAAAATACAATAATATATATGCACTTACAAACCAATAACTACCTGAAAGAACAGGAAAGATAGAATTTATCCATTTCTCGGTAGATAATGAAATCCCTAGAATCGTAAATAAAACAAGGAATAATAAAGAGTAAAACAAGGTTACTCCCCATATCTTTAATATTTTTTTGCAACGAAATCTAGATTTGCATAAAAAGTAGCCACTAATTAAAAAATAACATGGAACAGCAAGCATACAAACTGCATTTATGATTAACATTGCTATATAATTACTACTACCTTCGGCTGTAATATCTATTAATTTGTTATATCCTACAAAGTGAATGCACACTATTAGAAACATTCCTATTATTTTTAATAAATCTAAACTAACATTTCTTTTTTCTCTTTTTTCCATATTTATGTTCCTTCTTTTTTTCTATCCATTCCTACTATTTTTACTATTATGATAAGAAATGCAAAAACCATGATGCAGAAAATACGATATACAAAAAATGCATGCCAGAATGAATGATTTTTTAGAAAAACAATCCACACTATTGGTAATATAAAAATAATACAATATGGCATTATCTGTACTAATTTTCCTTTGTTTTTCCATGGTTTATTTTTAATAATTCCATAAATAGCAACTAATAGTCCAAGTATTAAAATTATTATTGGATTAGAAACATTCCAAAACTCTAAATTTCTTTTTATGGTATCCCATATAGAATAATTTTGAAAGCTTTCTGTTTCTCCTCCTACCATTCTATAAATTACCTGTTCTACTGCTTTTTTTATAATATCACGTTGGTACAGTATATCTACTAAAACCCATTTAGATACCCATAATAGTAAATAACCTATTCCCCAGCTAGCCAAAATTTTCAAACATAATATAAGTTCTTCTTTCCATGACATATCTCTTTCCTGTTGTTTTTGTAAGAAAACGATAATAAAAGGTATTGCTAACGTTACAATAGGATTTGTTAGTAAATCTAAAAAACTAGTAATTCCTCCAATTATAAAAAAGAAAATAGGAATAGACATCTTTTCTTTTTTTCTTAGTAATAAAATAATACATGCCACTACTGCAATATAATAACAGGTAATTTCATTTAAAGACGAACTAGCAATTGGTATATAGGTAGATAATAACATAATGATAAATGCCATACTAGTAAAAAAGTTGATTTTTTTCATAATAAGATAACTACACCATAACACTAATAACAAGAAACATACTGTAGATAGCACTCGTATCGTTCCATAGGAAAATAGTACTAATAATGGTTTTAAGAAAATTAGATACCCATGCCAATATCTTGCATATTCAAAAGCTTCATCTATCTCTCCATTTACTGTTAATTCTAATTGTTGGTTTAACGGATACGACCCATATTGAGAATCTGATGGTATTATTTTTCCCTCATCTTCATAAATAACCCTAGTTTTGCCTGGGACATAATTTCTTTTAGCTGTCATAAAAGAATAGATGGGGTCACTACTATCTATCGAATAAGCTGTGTTTAGCATTAACTCATCTGTATAGATAAATAACTGTTCTGTCTTATTCTTTAATGGAATAAACTGTCTTTCTCCGATGGTATTAAGATACTTTACCGATTCTTGTATATTTTCTTTTAACATATTGGAAGGGATAAGACTTGTTATGGTAAGTAATAAGAAAAAGCTAGCAAGCATTACCATAAATATTCCCACATACTGCCTAAGGCTATTTATTATTTTCTTTTGTCTATTTTTAGATTTCATTTTTTTCTCCTGTTCTTCTTCTATTTTTTGTTTTCTTCCTTTTCTGAAGGTTCTTCTAGTAAATTATATCTTTATAATGAAGTTTATTTTGAACACTAGTAAAAAATCTAATTGTTGCTTTTGCAGTTTTATCATAATCTATTGAAGTTGCATATATATCAGTAATTTTTTGAAAGAATTTTCTTTCTGACATTCTTATTTCTCTTATTCGTTCTAATTGTTCTTCAAAATATTTTTCTGTTAAAATAGAACCTCCATTTTTTAGACGTTCATCATCCATTACCCAGCCTTTTATGGTGTAATCTTTTACAATTTGATTTGCCCACTTTCTAAACTGCACAGCTCTTTCATTATTCACTTTAAAACCAACAGCTATTATCATTTGCAAATTATAATGAGCAACATTTCTTGAAACTTCTCTGTTGCCTTCTTTTTGAACTATTAGGAAATTCCTAATAGTTGAATTTTTTTCAAGTTCATTATCTTTATATATATTTGAAATGTGTTCATTTATTGTTGCCACATTTACTCCATATAAAGTTGCAAGCATTTTTTGAGTTAGCCATATATTTTCATCTTCATATCTAACTTCCATTGATTCTGGATTGTCTCCTATTGCTGCCACATAAGTTAAATATTCAGCCGCACTGGAACGAATTGTAATTTCATTTCTCTTTTTACTCATGCAATATCCCTTTCTCTCCTTATAAATTATATCTTGTTAATAGCATATTATTTCTATCCTTTTGAATTTGTTTAGCATACCTATCTTCCTCTGAAAAAATACATCCACAGTATTTTTGCCTATATAGTCCTAATTCTTTTGCTTTTTCTTGTCCTTTGCGAAATCCTACTCGGAAATCTCTATCTAAAAAGGTTAGTCCATAGTAGTTTGCAATTTCCTTTCCTGCTTCAATAATTGCTTCATGGTTTTGGTATGGGCTTACAAGCAGTGTGGTTGTAATATGGTCATAGCCATGTTCTTTCGCATACTTTGCTGTTTGTTCTAAACGAACACGATAGCAATAATTGGTACATCTATGTTCTAAATCTCCTATTACATTTTTGCAAAAAGATTGCAATCCATATTCTTCTTCAAAAATAGCTGTTATTCCGTACAGATGGTGCATATTCTTTTAGAGTATCTCTTCTTAGTTTATACTCTGTATATGGATGAATGTTTGGGTTATACCAATATAAGGTTGGTTCTATTTTTTCTTCTCTTAATGCCTCGATGCAATAAATACTACATGGTGCACAACAAGTATGCATTAATAACTTCATTTCTTTCTACTTCCTTTCTTTTCTATTCCACATAGGATTATTGTAATAATAAAAGCTACTATACTAATACTAATTCCTATGGTAAATCCTTCTGGGGTAAAGGTTAATGTTATCTGGTGTGTTCCTTCTGGAATAGGAACTCCTAAAAATGCTCCTGCTACTGCTTCTATTTCTTGCGTGTTTCCATCTATTTGTGCCTTCCAGCCTTTATCATAGCTAATTGGTAAGAAAAGGTATCCCGCTTCTTTACTAGAAATGGTTCCTGCTATCCCTCTTACTCCTATTTCTTGTAAAGATAGCACCTCTGTTTCACTGGCTTTTTTGATTGTTTGTGTAATCTTAGCATCATCAGAAGCGTATACATAAACTTCTTTGCTATTTGGTGTTACCTCTATCGAAAAAGCATATGTTTCTTCTGGTTTTAAATGTACAATTTGTTGTATACCATTTTCCTCTGAATCTATTCTATGGTAATTTTGAAAACAAGGAACTCCCTCTTTGTACAGTTGCCAAATCGCATCTCCATATAAATAAAGCGTAGTTTCTTTTTTAGCTGTAACAGTATAATTTATTTCTTCTAATTCTCCTTTTTGTTTTGAAGAACGCTTTGTTGTTACTAGTTCATTTTCTTTATTTATATTAGCAAAATATTCTTCCTCTGGTCCTATATTAGAAAGCAGTTCATTTTGTATTTCAAATGCATTTTTATTACTTACAGTTACATTCTTTCTTAAGTATGTTCCGAATGGTAAAAGATTGTTATTTTCGTAAAGATAATACGTATCCCCTATGGTATCTATAAGAGTAAATCCATACTTTTCTTGTTTTTCTTTTGTAAGATAATAGTATACTCTTGCTAGTGAATAATTAAAATAAGTGCCACTGTTAGAAGTCATCCATAATTGTATGTTTTTATGTATGTTATATCCTAAGTTTGACATACTTTGAATCACATTTCTATTTCTACTAGAAGTAAAATAACCAATGCTACTATATCCATATCGTAAAGAAAGATTTTCTCTTGTGTCTTCTTCTACAGCAATTCTATCTGTTACTTTATTTTTTACATTAGGTAAAATTGTTTTTAAAGCTGTATCCTGCTCTTGATATTCTTGTATTGTCTTTGTTCCACCTAAAAAATCCTTTGTTCCATAGATTCCTATCATGCTATCTAGTAGTATGCAAATTAATAAAAGCCCATAGGTTACCTTTTGGTTTTTAGTAGCTGTTATTGTATACAAAAGAAGAACGCCAAACAGTAATACACTAATAGCAGATACTATTACTTCCCAATCTTTTATTCCCATATAAGCCACCAAAAAGTCTGAATAGTTTGCCAGTAGAAATTCTAGTAAAATAATTCCTAATAGAAAAAGTGTACTAAGAAGCACATGTATTTTTTTAATACCTTTTCTTTCCTGATATGCACGTGCTGCCATAGATACCATAACAAAACTAGTAATAAAGGAATAACGATATGCAAAGCCATTAGGAACACTCATAGCATACCAAAGTTTATCTAAGAAAGGACTAACTACCGGTAGTAGTAGGAATAATAATAAGATGGTATATACTACTTTTTCTTTTTTTGTAATACGTGCATTTGCATAGTAAATAGGTAAAAGTAGCAGAGTTAATGTCCCGCAGAATAAATGTCCTATTCTATCGCTTGCTCCATGGCTATAGGTGTTATAAAAAATATTGGTAAATAAACTAAGTTTTGAAAAGTCTATTTGCAAAAGCGGCGTATTTTGTCCGCTTGTAATATTATCTTGTGATTGTATCAAGCTAGGTAGTAAAACCACTGCAGAAATACCAAAGGCAAGTATAATTCCTATCAAGAATTTTGCTAGCTGTTTTGCTCCTGTTTTCCAGTATTCTTTTTTCTCTTCTTTTATAGAATGGGCTAATATCCATTTTGCTATAAAATATAGTCCAGAGAAAAAAGCTACCATAAAACCAGTATAATAATGAATAAGCATGGTAATGGCTAATACTCCTATATACCTTCCTATTTTATTAGTAGCAATATAGCGGTCCACCATCATTAACACTAGTGGTAGCATATACATTGCATCTAGCCACATAATATGAAAATACATAGAAACCGCAAAAGCACAAAATGTATAAGGAAGTGCAAACAGAATACTCTCTTTTTTTGTGCAGTGAAAAACATGGGTTAAATAAAATGTCATACTACAGGCAATAGCAATGCCTTTTAATAGTAAAATACATTGAATACAAAGGTACATGTTTTCTTTAGAAAAGAATAAAACAAGCAAATGAAAAGGGCTGACTAAGTAATAGGCAAACGTAGTAAAAAAGTTATTTCCTAATCCTAAACTCCAAGAAAATAAAATACTTTTTCCTTGTTCTAGGCAATCTTTATAATAACAAAAAAAATTCACATATTGGGTAAACATATCGTTTTTTAATATGGTATTTTCGCCAAATGGTACTATTTTAAATAGTACCATTGTGCTAATGCTAATTAGAAGTGTTAATATACTTACTAATGTATAACGGCTTTTTATAATAGCCATTATTTTTTCTTTTTTATTTTTCTTTTCTTTCATTGGTTATTCCTCTGCATATCCTATAAAATAGTCTCCTACTTGCTCTATGGTAAATTGATTATCTTTTAATTCTTGCAACATACTTTCTAATGGGTGTAATAATACATAAACAGTATCTTTGTTGTATTCAGTAATATGATAAAAAGTGTATTTATCATAGGCATAAATGGTTTGATTACTATCTTTTTTCATCGTTTTCGAAAAATCTTCTGGAGTAATGTTACTAGCTAGTAGGGTATAAATATATGGTTCTTTTTTATAATAACCAGAATTCCAAGTTCGTAATTCGAAATGTATTTTTTTGTTTTGATATTTTTCTTCTTGGTTTACATACTTTGTAATTTCTGTAATACTATCATCAAAATAAGCATCATAAATTAAATCTGTATTATTTTTAAAGTCGGTAAAATAATACTGTTCAAAAATAGCAAAGTGTACAATATATACCAAAACAGTAGCTAGTAAAAACGATGGCAATTCCTTGGCAAAATAGAAAATACCCAGCATGGTAAAATATAACATTGGTATAAAAATTGCATTGGCCTTATTTATTTTAGGCTCTGCAATGAGTAACATACAAACATAGGTAGCAATCCACTGAAAGAGCATAATGCTACTAAATTCCATTTGTTTGTTACGAATACTTTTTCCTGTTTTTATAACCGCTTCTACTAGTCCAATAATGGCAAAAGGAATAGAGATAATATATAAACTTCCAAATCCTTCTGGAACATTATACATCATATCGTCGCCAAAGAATAGGATAATTGGCAAATTAAACCAATTCTTTTGTATATTGTTCCATCCTAGTTCTCCTCCACGATAAATAGGAAGTTCTGGTATGCTTACGATAGGAAAGTCTACTTTAGGAAGTATATGGTTATTTAGTAATAACATATACATTAATGGAAGTGCTAATAGAAAAATAGGAATTCCTAAAAGGATAACATTTTTCCATGTTATTTTTCGTATCCAAAGTAAATACAAAATAGTAAGACCCAAGAAAATAGGAACAATTACGTAAGATAACACATAAGTGTATAAGGTAAGACCTATCACAATTCCTGCTCCCACATAGCCAAGCGGTCTTTTTGCTTTACTAAGTGCTAATATCGAAAACACAAGCATAGAAGATAATAAATTACAGTCTAGGCCCCACCTTGCTTGCATAATATGCCATGGGCAAGTAGCCATTAAAAAAAGAAGTAACAGGGCCATTTTTGTGTTTTTCCATTTTGTTACTACTACATACATTGCTACCATTGCCATAATAGAAATAAAAACAATTGGTAGTCGAACAGACCACGCATTAATACCAAATATTCCTACAAAAGGACTAACAAGATAGGTACATAAAGCACTTTGCCCTTGTCCAAAATTGGTAAAATACAAAGGGTAGGAATTTCCATATCGATCCGTTCCATATTTCCAAATACAAGAAGCATCATACGCCATTCCTGCTTCGTCAATATGTAGTCCTTGAGGAATACTACCTAATCCTATTATCCTTGCCAGAATACCTACTAACAAAATTGTCCCCAATATTATCTTTTTATGTGTTTCTATCCATGTATCTAGTTTTTCTTCTCTTGCTTTCTCCTTGTTTTTTTGCCTAACAAAGAAACCTATTACAATCACAACAACCAGTATTAGCATAGAAACAACAGAAACTATTTCTATCATTGTTATTACCCCTATTCTTTATGATTTATCATACGAATACCCCAAATGATGATACGCATCTGGAAGTGCAATTCTTCCCCTTGGAGTACGGGAAATAAAGCCAATTTGCATTAAGTACGGCTCGTATACATCTTCTATTGTTTCTAACTCTTCCCCAGTACTAGCAGAAAGTGCTTCTATTCCTACCGGTCCTCCATTATATTTTTCTATCATGGTACTAATTAGTCTTCTATCGGTTTCATCTAACCCTAATTCATCAATTTCTAGTTTATGAAGCGCAATTTTGGCAATTTCTAAAGTAATGTTTCCATCGGCTAATACTAAAGCATAATCACGTACTCTTTTTAAAATACGATTGGCAATTCTAGGTGTTCCACGAGAACGCTTTGCTATTTCTTTGGCAGCATCTGGTGCAATACAAATACCTAAAATATTGCTAGAACGATTTACTATTTTTTCTAGGTCTTCTGGTGAATATAGCTCTAAACGTTCTACAATTCCAAAACGGTCACGAAGCGGAGTAGTTAAAGAACCTGCTTTGGTGGTAGCACCTATTAAAGTAAATTTTGGTAAATCTAAACGAATGGATCTAGCACTTGGTCCTTTTCCTATAATAATATCTAGTGTATAGTCCTCTAATGCAGGGTATAGTATTTCTTCTACCGCTTTACTCAGACGATGAATTTCATCAATAAATAGTACGTCAAAAGGAGCTAAATTGGTAAGTAGTGCTGCTAAATCCCCTGGTTTTTCTATAGCAGGTCCTGATGTAATTTTAATATTGGAATTCATTTCATTAGAAATAATATTAGAAAGGGTTGTTTTTCCAAGTCCTGGAGGTCCATATAGCAAAACATGGTCCAGTGGTTCCCCTCTTTTTTTTGCCGCTTCTATATATACTTTCATATTTTCTTTTACTTTAGTTTGACCAATATATTCGGATAATGTTTTTGGCCTTAATGTATTTTCCAAACGTTCTTCTTGAACATCTTCTAATTCGGGTTTAATAATCTTGTCTTCGTCCATTTTTATCACCGTCTTTATTATATCGATAAAAACTTGTTTGTGCAACCTTCTTTTGTGTTTTTCTTTATTTTATGTTATAATAAAAAGGAATATCAATTCTTTTTAGGAAAGGTGGGTGCTTTTGATGTATCGGAAAGGTTTTGTTTTTGATTCTAGTTTTTTAAGATCCATTAATGACACTTCTTTCGAAAGGTTTGGACGTTATGTATTGGTAAAACCATTTGGAGCAATTACTACACACCGAGAACTTGCCATTTACTTTATTGAAAAGTACTTTTCAGCAGCGTATCATATGCCAGAAAACAAAATCACGAACCCAGAGGATTTTATGGTATTTGCTTTAAAAGCAGCACAAATTCGTTCACAAAGTACAAATTGCATTTTACTAGCCTTTGATAGTCCACTTGCAAGAGATGTTCGCTGGAGGCAAGAACTAGGAATAGCAGACTACAAAGTAATTGTTTATAATGTAGAATTCTAAAACAATTTAGCACACCAAAAAGTCTATCTAACAGTTTAGATAGACTTTTTTAATTATTCCATAATACTTTCTATATGGTAACCAATAAATAATCCGCTTTCTAGGACACCTGTAATAGATTTTATTTTTTGTTCTAAGGTAGCATCAATAGAAGAAAAAAATACATCTAAAATAACATTTCCATTTTCGGTAATAACGGGACCGTCTTTTTTTACTGCCAAACGCAAGTCTATTTTAGTTGCTCCTATTTTTTTTAATTCTTCGGTAACCAAACATATGGCATTTGGGTATACTTCTACTGGTACAGGACATTTGGTTCCTAAAGTTTGTACCACTTTAGACTTATCTGCTAAAATATAGGTTTTAGTAGATGCCTTTATGTTTAGTTTTTCCTTAAACATGGCAGCTCCTCTTCCTTTTATTAACCAGCCATTTTCGTCTATTTCATCGGTTCCATCAAAACACCAATCTGGTCTTTTTTCTAATAAAGAAGCGGTTGGTATACAAAGCTTCGCACACAATCTTTTTATTTCGTAAGAAGTAGGAATTGCTACTATCTTTAAATTCTCCTGTGCCACTCTTTTTCCTATTTCTATTGCTGTTAAAAAGGAAGTAGAACCAGAGCCAAAACCTATTACCTCTCCATTTTTAGCAAAACTTGCTACTTTTTTTGCTAGTTTTTCTTTTTCTTCTTTTTGTACAATTTCCTTTCCATAATTTATTTCACCTAATATTTTTTCATTCCATTCCATACACAAATCTCCTTATCTTTCTTTATACTATCTTTTTTTCCATTTTAATCTGCAATAAATTCTAGTACTCTTGCCACCAAGTGGTCTGGGTCCGCCGGCTCTTTTAATTTAAGTGTTGTTATTTCATGAAGATGAATACCATAATTATCTTGTAATACATAATCTTCTCTACCCAAAATGGTTCTTGTTTCCGGTGTTACTTCTACTAATAAATGAAATTGTACATCATATTCTCCTGTTTCAAACCAAATAAAAGTAACGCCGTCCTTTTCTTCTTTTTTACTAATGCTACCATCCATTTTTCCTTCTTGTAAAAAACTCTGTTTCATTGTATCTATTGTTTCTTTTGGCACCATGGATATGGTATCTGGAAACATCCAACCATCTTCATAATCTGCTGTTACCGTTATTTGGTCTCCCACCTTTACATCTGAACTATCTATTGTTTGCATATTTTCTATGTTGGTAATTACCATATCCTCAGTTAATCGTATTTTAGCATTTTCTATTGGTTTTTTTCCAAAGTCATTTTCTATATATTCTAAGCCACCTTCTACTGTAATGGTATTTCCTTCTTTTTGGACAATATATCCTTTTAAATACTTTTCCTGCTTAGGAACCTTTACAGAAATGTCCTCTAAAGTAGTTCCTTGGTGGGTAATATAAAAGTGCAAATAATATATATCTGGGTTATAATAACTATCCATGGTATAATATAAATGCATATTTTCATACTCTACCTTGCTTACTACATATCTAGAAGCAGTAGCCACAATGCTAGTATTACTATTCCATTTAGAAGATAAATCCTCCACCTCATAATTAGGAATAGCAAAAGCTGTAATAAAATTATCTACTTCATCTGCAGAATTTAATAGCATTTGATATATTTCCGTATCTTCACGTTTACTCATTTTATCTTGGTATTCTTGCGGAATAGCAGAAACCGCACTAAAAATAGAATACTCCTCATGTAAGGTTTTAGCTGCATTATCTTCGTTTTCCTCTACCTCCTGCATCTTCGCTAAAATCTCCTCTTCATCTATCTTCGTCTGAGTTGCCCATATTCCCACAAGAGCAAGAATAAGAGCTAGAATAGCACAAATTATCACAATACTATACCATTTTTTCATATTTATATCACCTGTGCTTTATCATATCATAAAATATGATTTTTTTCCATCCATTTAAAAAATTTAGGATAGTCACCTTTAAATTGTGTCGGGTCTTGTTCAATTAATTTGCTTATTTCCTCTTTTGTCATATAATATATTGCTTGAATACCATCTTTATCATAATTTAATTCTTTATCATATACCAACTTATACATTTTAGAAAATGCACTCGTATCAATATCGTATGGTTTGAAATAAGCAATTTCTTGTAAAGTAACATTCGTTATTCCTAATTCTTCTTCTAATTCTCTATAAGCTGCTTGTTCATAACTTTCACCAGATGCAACATGTCCTCCCACAGAGCAGTCATAACAATTTGGAAATACTCTCCTGTTAGCACTTCTTTTAGGCACAATAATTTTATTGTCACTAGTAAATATCATTATGTTAATCACTCTGAAATTTCTCCAGTTATTTTTATAAATAATGTCCCTATCTTCCTTTCCTATTACATTGTCATTTTCATCTACTAAATCTAAATATTCCATTTCTTTTTATGATTATTTTCTTAATAACCATATCCTCCCTCCTCTTCTGACCTATAATTATCTATGTGCTTCTAAATTATCATTTTCAATTCTGTGTGCCAATTCTAAAGCAAGTACTGGTATTTTTGTTTTCTCGTTAAAATTGGATAATTGAGTTATACTTCTTTCTTCCCATTCCACAGAATCTAAATTATCTCCTGCATAATAAAAAGTAAAATAATGTAGTTTTTTATATTTACAAATTGCTGCAATTGAAGCTCCTTCCATTTCTACACAAATTGCTCCTTTGTTTTTATACATTTCTATTTTTTCTCTAGTTTCCCTATAAAAAGCATCAATTGTCCATGTGGCTCCTTCTGTATAATTAAACTTATATTCCTGCAATATCTTTTTAAATAAGTTAGTATATTTATTATCTAACTCAACATATTCTGAGTCTGGTAAATAATGGTAACTTGTACCCTCATCTCTATATGCCCTATTAGGAATTATTATTGAACAATCTTCAATATCTCTATCTAAAACCCCACAATTGCCAAAAATAATAAATGTATCTACGCCATTAACATTTAACTCTTCAATATCCTGACTTATCCAAGGTCCACTGATTCCAGCTATAAATAAAGTTATTTTAACATTTTTATATTCTAGTATATAAACTGGACGTTTCTGCATTAATTCGCCAGATTTCGTACATTTGAATTTATTTACAATATCTTTAAATAAATGTTCAGAAAAAACCCCAATACCTATATGCGGCAATTTAATTTTAGAATCATGTATTCCTTCATTATTCTTTATTCCTTTAGGTTTTATAAATCCTTCTTCGTTACTATATAATATCATGTGTATTACCTCCTATTAATTACTATTTTATATCAATCATTATATACTATAATTATTAGTTCGTATATAATAAAATACAAAAATGTAAATATATAATTATATTTTTATATCCATTAGTATTTATTTAGAAAAATACTGTCTACAATGAAATGTGATTGAATCTCATATATAGTTTAAGTAAAATTGATGGAGTGTGGAAAATAATTCTACACTCCATCAATTTTACTTATGAAAATTAACTATAGGTTTATTCATACATCTCAAATTTTTTATTCAAATTTATAATTTTGAATAAAATTCTCTATCCAAATGTGAACAGATTTTGCACCAATCATTTCGGTTAACAATATTGCCAATTATTACATTGTCATTTAAAATATATGAATATTCAGACAATGACATATTTTCAAGAGCGGGAATCCATGCATTCCCAGAATTGTCAATTAACATATAAGCGTTTTTTCTGTTGAAAGACGATTTAAACTGTAATTTGCTAATGTCATTATCGAAAACTTCTAAAACTGCCGATTGAAAATTTAAAAATTCCTTATCAGTAATTTCAAATAGTTCTCTGTTTTTTAATCCATATTTTCCCAATGGCTCATATTGAAAGATCTGCCATTTGTTGATGTAATCAAGTTTTTTTATTAATTTTGCAAGTTCATAGGCATCTTCCAAATTACCTTTATGTGCAACAGTATTAATGCAGATATATGCTCCAAATTTATTTAATTCTTCACACACTGTTAATTGTTCATTAACAATATCTACATTTGTTTGTCTGAACCGCCTAAAAATTTCATTATTTGATCCATCAATCGGTATTCCAATCACATCAACAAGTTCTGCAATTTTTTTTGCGTCCATTTTTCTAATAAGTACACCATTATCGCTTACTATATCCTTAATAATTGGACTACCAACCGTATCTAACGAAATAGTAAAACCTATTTCTTTGATTTTTTCAAGCAACTCGACAATATCTTCACGAGTTAGCGGATCTCCCCCACAAAGTGTAATTTTTTTACAGCCAGAATTGTAAACAAATTTTAAAAAGTCAATTAATTCTTTTGTTGGAATTGTTTTTCCTTTTTCCTCTTCTCGAGAAAAACTATAGCATCCTTTGCAGTGTACGAAACAACTTTGACTAACAAAAATATTCAAATGCATACGTCTCACCTCAATTTTGCCACAAACGTTAAATTCTAATTTGTTAATTTTGCATACAATTCATTGTCCAGTCTTACTAAATCAATTCTTGTAAAATACTTTCTCATCTTTTCATTATATTCTATAATTTTATTAATTTCTTCTTTGGGTTGAAAACTGCTTAAATAGCCTTTTACATCAAAATCCAATAAATCCGGTGAAGTTGTACCTTCAACAGGAACTAACCAAAAATGTACATTAACGAATACATCAGATTTCTCATTTGAAAGCAAATGTGCATAGTTTAAACCTAATTCCTTTCTCATTCCTTCCTTGGCCTTCTTTAGAATAAATGAATACCTGAGAAATGTAACATCATCTAAAAGATCAAATGCTCTGTATGTTTTGTTTAAACCAAAAATATAAAAACCAGGGCATGGATATTTAGGATCTGCTCTTACAACAATACCATTATTTTCATTCTTGACTATACGTCTAAAAATTGTTATTATTTAATAAAATATTTTTGGAAGGGAATTTTAATTATTATGTATTATAGATACAGTAACTTAGACATACTAAAAGAAACTAAAACACCTTACCCTTATATAGAGAAATTAAATATTTTACTAATTCGTCATGGTGAATCTGAAGTAAACGCACTACAAGCTGATTATAAAAGTTTAGGTAAACCATTGACTGAAGATTTAAAAATAGAGGATGCATTGGTCAAATTGACAAGTGTTGGAATTGAGCAAGCTAACCAGCTAGGTATCTCATTGAAAAATTATATGCAAAAGCAACACATCTCTAATAATGATGTTTTAATACTAGTTTCCCCATATGAACGAGCTAGACAAACTTTTGAAATTGCCAATAAGCATTTGGGATTTACCGAAAGAGCACAAAATATCGTTGTATTAAATTCTTTAATTGAACAATCTTTTGGCGCCTTTCATATGATTAGTAGAGATGTAAAGAAGGCAGTTTACCCTAAAATATATGAAGAATGTGTTAGAAATTCCATAACATATTTTAGACCCACCTTTTTAGGTGAGTCACCATTTGATGTATGCAATAGACTTTGGAGTGCAATTTATTTTATAAAAGATTATACTAGTGAAAATAATATTAAAAATGTATTTATTTTTGGTCATGGTAATGCTAATAAGTGTATGCTTATGAATCTTTTAAATTTGCCTCCAGAATTTTACAATGACTTTCCTAAAGCAAATAATTCTTCTATTATTCATATTAATAAAGGTAAAGTTATTCCTTTTAAGATATAGAACTATATTACTATAGTTCTTTTAAATTAGCTCAATTCTTCTCTCTTTCTGTTAAAGATTTTGTTCATGAACCACTTTGCACGGGTTTCCATAGGCAATGGTATTAGGCGGAATGTCTTTGGTTACTATGCTTCCTGCTCCTATGGTTACGTTGTCTCCTATGGTTACTCCTGGGAGGACTACTACATTTCCTCCTATCCATACATTATTTCCAATAGTAATTGGTTTGGCATATTCTAAACCTTGGTTTCTTAGCTTTATCTCTTTTGGGTGTCCTGCTGTGTAAAAGCCACAGTTTGGTCCAATAAATACATTATCTCCAAAGGTTACTTTTGCAGCATCTAAAATAACGCTGTTATGATTCATGTAAAAGTTCTCTCCTATTTCTATTTGGTAGCCATAGTCACAATAAAAATTGGATTCAATTAAAAAGTTTTCTTTGGTCTTTCCTAAAATTTGCTTCATTACTTCTTTTCTCTTTTCTTTTTCGGATGGTTGAATAGAGTTATACAAAAAGCATAGATTTTTTGCCTTTTCTCTTTCTTGTATCATTTCTTGGTTATAATTAGCGTCATAAAGTTCACCGCTATCTCTTTTTTCCTTTTCTGTCATTTTCTCTTCCTTCCTTTCATTTTAATTGGCAACATGATGGGTTACCATTGGTGTAGACATCGTAATTTTTTCAAAAGAGTATCCATTTTGTCTTCCATAGTCAATAATATCTGCTATAGCATCTAGAGTATAGGTATTACCTGCTTTGTCGTGCATTAATACTACATTGGCTCTATTTTTTCTTAAAGCCGTTGTTACATTTTGAAATACACCTTCTTTTGATGTAGTGTCTCCTGCATCTCCTGAGCTTACATTCCAGTCAAAATAATGATAACCTTTTCCTACCACTAATCTTGTAAGTCTTGTCATAATTCCTGGGTTAAAGGAACTAACCTCATTAGAGCTACCACCTGGGAATCTAGTAAGATACGTATTAATACCAGTGGTAGCATATATTTTTTGTCGCATACTTTCTATGTTTTCCATATAGGCTTCTTCAGAAGCATAAATTTTTTGATAATCATGAGAATAACCATGAATAGCAATACTATGTCCTTCATTTACAATGCGTTTTACTAAGTATTCTTTGCTTGTATCATAATTTAAAATAAAAAACGTTGCTTTTACATTTTTTTGTTGTAAGACATCTAATAATTTTGGTGTAATATCTTTACTAGGGCCATCATCAAAAGTTAAATAAATAGTACCGGAAGTACCCGCATTGGTATTTCCGGTATCGGATGTTTGCCTAGAAAGTACCGTTACGGTAAGCGATTTTTCTGCTGTATTTCCACTTTTATCGGTTACACGATAGGTAATAACATAATCTCCTGGTGTAGAAGTATCTACTTCTCCTCTTGTTTGAATTTGTTTACTTAAATCCCCATCTATTTCATCGGTTGCTGTCGCACCTTTATCTTCAAATTTTTCGCCTTGTCGTAGCATAATAATATCAGATTCACTATTTAAGGTAATAACAGGAGGCACATCATCTATTCGCTGTACTGTTCTTTCTACTATTGTTTGGTTACCAGATGTATCTATACAGCTATAACGGTAAGTATCTTGCATTGTATTTACTGGAATTTTTTGAACAGTTACTTTGCTAGTAAGGTCTCCGTCATAGTTATCGGTTGCTGTAAAACCTGGTTCTTCATATGTTACTGTATAGGATTGCTTAATAAAATCTCCACCATTTAGTACGATTTGTGGTCCTGTTGTGTCTACCACTTCATAAGTTTGGGTATAGGTTTCTTTCCAAAACAGATATTGAAACTCATATTGTACCTCGTACAATCCTAATTTAGAAGTATCTATTCCCTTTATTACTCTAACGGAATTGGAAATATCTTTTCCATGGTACATTACCTTTGGTATTTCATACTGTACCTCTGTATTTACTTCTACTGATACAGGTCCTTCTGAAAACACTACCTTTGGTTTTTGTAAAAAATAAAATGCTACTACCCCTAATATAACCAAAAACACTAAAAGAATTACTACAATTAATACAATCTCTTTTCTTTTCATCTTTCGACACCTTTTTTTATTTTATTGTATCATGTTTTTTAAGTTTCGTCATTGTTTTTTTAATATTTTTTTCCTTAGCACATATATTTACCATAAAGGGGGAAACTAGTTTGTTTATTAAAAGCTTTCGTATTCGTAAACCACAACTTATTTTACTCATTCTTGCTATTTTTATTATTGTTGTATTCCTTAGCACTTTGATTGGTAGTTACTTTATTTCACTTGCTACCGATGAAGAGGAAAAAGAGTATATTAAGTGGGTAGATTTTACCCCTACTGCTTCTGTTTTAGAAAAGCTTACTAAACTTGATATTGAGTCACATGAGAAAGAAGCGGATTTACAATACGATTGGATTGAATTACTTGCCTATCTTGCTAGTTTATATGGTGGAAATTTTAAAAGTTACCGTGAAAAAGATTTGGAAGATTTACTATCTAAGCTGCAATCTGGTCAGACAATGGAAGAACTTACTAAAGACAAAAAGAATTACTCTTATTATTTAGAGGCTTACCAAGCTGTTTTAAGTGGATTTATTGGGAACTATGCCATAGAAACCGTACAAGAAAACGGAGAAAAAAGTTATGAAGAAAGATATGGGTTAAAAGCATTTTTGCCAATTGCTAAAAATTATTCTTTTAGCCACTATGATGACTTTGGAAATGCTCGTTCCTATGGGTTTAATAGAAAACATTTAGGAAATGATTTAATGGGTAGTATTGGAACTCCTATTATTGCGGTAGAATCTGGTATAGTAGAAGCGGCAGGTTGGAACCAATATGGCGGATGGAGGATTGGTATTCGTAGTTTTGATAAAAAACGATATTACTATTATGCTCATTTGCGAAAAGACCATCCTTTTGCCCAAGATATAGAAGAAGGAAAAATAGTAAAAGCCGGAGATGTCATTGGCTATTTAGGAATGACTGGTTACAGTACCAAAGAAAATGTAAATAACATTAACGTACCACACCTTCACTTTGGAATGCAACTTATTTTTGATGAGTCCCAAAAAGAAGGAAATAATGAAATTTGGATTGATGTGTATTCTATTATAGAATTTTTAAAGAAAAACCGTTCTGAAGTATATCTAGAAGATACTAGTACTAAAGAATATGCAAGAAAATACGACATTATGCTACCTGAGATGCCAGAATAAGAAAAGTAGCTTTACTATAAGAAAAGAAAAAAGCATTGCTTTCATAAACAATGCCTTTTTCCTTTTTCCCTTTATGCTCTTGGATTTTTAATTGCAGCTTGTGCAGCAGCAAGTCTTGCGATTGGAACTCTAAATGGTGAGCAAGATACATAAGTTAATCCAATATTATGGCAGAACTCAACTGTTGGTGGGTTTCCTCCATGCTCTCCACAAATTCCAAGTTTAATATCTGGTCTTGTTTGTTTTCCTAAATCTACTGCCATTTTTACTAATTTACCAACACCTACTTGGTCTAATTTAGCAAATGGGTCAGATTCATAAATCTTTTTATCATAGTAGTCATTTAAGAATTTACCAGCATCATCACGGCTAAATCCAAATGTCATTTGAGTTAAATCGTTTGTTCCAAAAGAGAAGAACTCAGCTTCTTTTGCAATTTCATCTGCTGTTAGGGCAGCTCTTGGTATTTCAATCATAGTACCAACATGGTATTCTAATTTTACACCAGCTTCTTTGATGATTTCATCTGCTACGCGAACAACAATGTCTTTTACATATTTTAATTCTTTTACTTCTCCAACAAGTGGAATCATAATTTCTGGAACAACATTCATTCCTTCTTTGTTTACATTAATAGCAGCTTCAATAATTGCTCTTGTTTGCATTTCTGCAATTTCTGGATAAGTTACATCTAGACGGCATCCACGATGTCCCATCATTGGGTTAAATTCGTGTAATCCTTCTACAATGGTTTTTAATTCTTCAAAAGACATTCCCATTTCTTTTGCTAATGCTCTAATATCTTCATCTTCATGAGGAACAAACTCATGTAATGGTGGATCTAAGAAACGAATGGTTACTGGGTATCCTTTCATAGTTCTATATAGTTCTTCAAAGTCTCCTCTTTGCATTGGAAGAATTTTTGCTAAAGCTTTTGCTCTTTGTTCTGGTGTTTTAGAAACAATCATTTCACGAATAGCAGCAATTCTATCTGGTGCAAAGAACATATGCTCTGTTCTACATAATCCAATACCTTCTGCTCCAAAATCATATGCTTGTTTTGCATCTCTTGGAGTATCTGCATTGGTTCTTACTTTTAATTGTCTGTATTGGTCAGCCCATCCCATTAAAGTAGCAAAGTTACCTGTTACAGCAGCTTCTACTGTAGGGATTTTTTCTCCGTATACATTTCCGGTAGAACCATCAAGAGAAATATATTCTCCTTCTTTCACTTTTCTACCATCTGGTAATACAAAATATTTTTCTTCTTCATTAACAACAATGTCACCACATCCAGCAACACAGCATGTACCCATACCACGAGCAACAACTGCTGCATGAGATGTCATTCCACCTCTTACTGTTAAAATACCTTTGCAGGCAACCATACCTTCAATATCTTCTGGTGAAGTTTCTAGTCTTACTAATACTAGTTCTTTTTCTCCTGCTTTGTGAAGTTCTACTGCTCTTTCTGCAGTAAATACTACTTTACCAGTAGCAGCTCCTGGAGATGCAGCTAAACCTTTTGCTACTACTTTAGCAGCTTTTAGTGCAGTTTGGTCAAAGTTTGGATGTAATAATTGGTCTAATTGGTTTGGCTCTACTCTTAGTACAGCTTCTTTTTCTGTAATCATTCCTTCTTTTACTAAATCCACTGCAATTTGTAATGCTGCATTAGCTGTTCTTTTTCCATTTCTTGTTTGTAAGAAATATAGTTTTCCAGCTTCTATAGTAAATTCCATATCTTGCATATCTCTAAAGTGTTTTTCTAGTTTATTAGCATACATTACAAAATCTTCGTATGCTTTTGGATTTACTTGTTTTAATGTATCAATATGTTGTGGTGTTCTAATTCCAGCAACAACGTCTTCTCCTTGTGCATTCATTAAATATTCACCAAAGATTTTGTTTTCACCTGTTGCAGGGTTTCTTGTGAAGGCAACACCTGTTCCACAATCATCTCCCATGTTTCCGAAAACCATTTGTTGTACGTTTACAGCAGTTCCCCAATCACTTGGAATATCGTTTAATCTTCTGTAAGTAATAGCTCTTGCATTATTCCAAGAACGGAATACGGCTTTTACAGCTTCCATTAATTGTAGTTTCGCATCTGTAGGAAATTCTTCATTTTTTTGTTCTTTGTAGATTCCTTTAAAGATTTCTACTAATTCTTTTAAATCTTCTGCTGTAAGTTCTGTATCTAATTTTACTCCTCTTTTTTCTTTCATTTCATCAATAGCGTTTTCAAATAATGGTTTTGGTATTTCCATTACAACATCGCTAAACATTTGAATAAATCTACGGTAACTATCATAAGCAAATCTTTCATTCTTAGAAGCAATATATTCTGCAACTTCTGGGGTCATACCTAAATTTAATACAGTATCCATCATACCTGGCATAGACGCTCTTGCACCAGAACGTACAGAAACTAGTAACGGATTTGTTTTATCTCCTAATTTTTTACCAGTCATCTCTTCTAATTTTGCAAGAGATTCCATAATCTGGTCTTCAATTTCTTTAGAAATTGTTTCTCCGTCTTCATAATATTTTGTACAAGCCTCTGTTGTAACGGTGAAACCTTGTGGAATTGGAAGTCCTAGGGATGTCATTTCTGCTAAGTTAGCTCCTTTACCACCTAATAGTTCACGCATATCCTTGTTACCTTCACTAAAAAGGTATACATACTTATGACTCATAAAAAACCTCCTTGAATTTTTGTTTTTTGCTTTTCTAAGCTCACGTCCTCATTATATATCACATCTTTTAGAATTGCAAACTTTTTTGGAAAATTTGTCCAAATTTCTATTCTTATCTATTGGTATATTAAAATTTAACTTTTTCTGCTAACCAATTTGGTAATTCTGCTATTTTTACTCTTACTTGCTCCATGGTATCTCTATCACGAATGGTAACAGATTCATCTTCTAAGGTATCAAAATCTATCGTAACGCAATATGGTGTTCCAATTTCGTCTTCTCTACGATAACGTTTTCCAATACTTCCTGCTTCATCGTAATCGCACATAAAGTCTTTTGTTAACATAGTATATACTTCTTCTGCTTTTTCTGATAATTTTTTAGAAAGGGGAAGTACGGCTACCTTATATGGTGCTAAGAAAGGATGTAAATGTAAAACGGTTCTTACATCTCCTTCTCCTACCTCTTCTTCCTCATATGCATTGCAAAGGAAAGCAAGTGCAACACGGTCGCATCCTAAAGATGGTTCTACACAATATGGTACAAATTTTTCTCCTGTTTCTTGGTCTAAGTAGTTAAAGTCTTCTTTTGAATGATTCATATGTTGGGTTAAATCGTAATTTGTTCTATTAGCAATTCCCCAAAGCTCTCCCCAGCCAAATGGGAATAAAAATTCTATATCGGTTGTTCCTTTGCTATAAAAACTTAATTCTTCTTTACTGTGGTCACGAAGTCTCATGTTTTCTTCTTTCATACCTAAGCTTAAAAGCCAATTTTTACAGAATGTTCTCCAATATTCAAACCATTCCATGTCTGTTCCTGGTTTACAGAAAAATTCTAGTTCCATTTGCTCAAATTCACGAGTACGGAAAGTAAAGTTACCTGGTGTAATTTCGTTACGGAAAGATTTACCTATTTGTGCAATTCCCATTGGAAGTTTTCTTCTGGTGGTTCTTAGTACATTTTTAAAGTTAACAAAAATACCTTGTGCCGTTTCTGGTCTTAAATATAACTCTGCTGAACTATCTTCGGTAACGCCTTGAAATGTTTTAAACATCAAATTAAATTTACGAATACCTGTAAAATTTTCTTTTCCACAGTTTGGACAAGCAATATGATGTTCTTGCATATAGGCAATCATTTTTTCATCTGGCCATCCATCTACTACTTCTTCACAATGATGCTCATGCATCCATTCTTCTATTAGTTTATCAGCTCTGTGTCTTGTTTTACACTCTTTACAGTCAATTAAAGGATCGCTAAATCCGCCTACGTGACCAGAAGCCATCCATGTTTCTGGGTTCATTAAAATAGCAGCATCTAATCCTACATTATATTTACTTTCTTGTACAAATTTTTTCATCCAAGCCTTTTTTACGTTATTTTTAAATTCTGCACCCAAAGGACCATAATCCCAAGTGTTGGCTAATCCTCCGTAAATTTCAGACCCAGGATAAATATATCCTCTTGCCTTACATAAGTTTACAATTTTGTCCATTGACTCTACCATAAAGTTACCTCCTTAAAAAATATATCAAAAAAACTTCCGCCACCTAGCATACGCTAGGGACGAAAGTTTAATTTCCGCGGTTCCACCCTATTTGATACTACCTTCTGGTACTATCCTCTTTTTTTATCTTGCTCCAAAGTTCCCCATATATATCCCTATTGTTAGCTTTCACCTTACCTAACTCTCTTTTAAATAGTCTTTTATACTTTTTCTTTATCTACGCAATTTTTCCTGATGTGCTTTATTGTATCAGTATTTTAACCACAAGTCAATACATTTATGCAAGAAATTTTATCTTCCCTCTCCACCAAGTGTTTCCATTTTTGTAGAATTATATTTTTGCTTGTTTGCTTTTTCTAAGTATCGTTTTATCTTTTTGACACTTTCTTGTTCTTTTCGTGTCAATTTTTTCTCTTCTACATTACTTAAAATGATAATAGCTTTTTCATATTCTTTTGCACATATACAGTCTCTAACGGACGCTAGTATCTCTTTTTTAGACTTTTTTATAGGTATCGCTTGACTTTCTATTTTGCCCTTATTTTCTAAACATAACATATCTTTATGCACAGCTCCATCAGATTTTCCCAATTGTTGTGCAATTTCTGATTGTGTATAACCTGCGTTTACAAGAGCTAATACTTTTTCCTGCGCTGGTGTTATTTCTGCTCTTTTGGGCTTTTCGGGAAGAATTCCTTTTTGGCGTAATTGCGTAGCACACATTTGTACTTTATATGCAGAATATCCCAATTCTACTGCTATTTCTTTTAACATTTTTCCTTGTTCTACTAATTTTTTTACTTGTTGTTGAAAAGGAGTAAGCGTATTACGTTTTTTATATGTAATCTTTTTTATATCCTCTTTTGCAATAATGCCCTCTTTTATTAAAAAAATTTCTATCTGACTTACTGTTTCACCAGAATAACCTGTTTCTTTTACTATTTCAGCTCTTGTATATTGTTTCTTTATTAAATCTTTTACTAAGTTTACTTTTTCTTCTTCTCCAAATAAAGCTTCTGCTTCTCTAGGGGTAGATAATCCTTTTGGTTCTAGCTCTTCCTTTTTTGGTTTAGCCCCTTGTTTTTTAAATTTATCCCAAATCATATCTATGGTTATTACTGCATCCCCTGTTACTTCTATTACTTCTTCTCTTCCTAATCCTGCTTGGAATAATTCTTCAATTTGTTTTATCTTATTTTGATATTTCTCTTGCCTTGATTCTTTCCTTTTCTGTTCTTTTATACTGTGCCATTGAATTGTCTCATTTCCATACTCTATCTCCATTTTGTATCACTCTCTTTCTGCCTTTTCGCTATTTTTTCGTATTTTTCCTACTAGTAATTGTTCCATTTTCCCTATGTTCTGTCTTTGCTCTTCTGTAAGTTCCTCTTCTTCTATACTTTGTAATAGTAGCAAAGCTTTTTCATATTTTTTTTCGTGTAAAGATTGCTTGCATAATGCTATTTTTTCTCTTCTCCTTGTTGTTTCACTAGATACCCTATTTTTATGTGTTTTGGGAACAGTTTCTACTATTTTTTTAGGTATTCTATCACTAGGTTTAATATCTTCCTTTTGTAATACTCCTTTATTTGTCATGGATTGTATCAAACGTGCTACTCTTCCATATTCTATATTTAATTCTTCAGCAATCTCTCTTCTGCTATATTGTTTTTCTGCCAATGCTTTTATTTGATCTTTTAGCTTTTGAAAAGCTTCTTTTCTTTCTTCTATGATTCTTTTTTCTTCCTCTGAAAAAGTAGCTGTTTGTTTTTTTCTTTCTGTTCCGGTTAAAAAACCTTTTAGTTCCATCTGATGTATGGCATAATATACTTTAGCATATGTAAATCCTAATGCACTTGCTATTTGTTTATTGTTATATCCTTTTGCAATATATTCTTTTATTGTTAATTCCAAAGGAGTAGGCTCTACTGCTGGCTCTTCTATTTTTTCTTTTATTGCTAATATTCCTTCTTCTTGTGCTCTTTCTAGTACCATTAGAATAAAAATGGTAGAATAGCCGGTTTCTTTTTCTATTTGTACTACGGAATGTTTTTTCTTAAATAGGCTTATTATTTGTTCTTCTTGTTTTTGTTCTAATTCGTTATTCTCCATTTTCCTTTCCTCCTTCTTTTTCTATTTTTAGTTATTTTTGCTTTGTAAGTTATGTAAACATTGTATCAAAAAAACGCAGAATAGTCAATATTTTATACATTCACCATTCTACGTTTGTTACTTATAAAGAATACAATGTTATCAATCCCCAAATAAGTAAAATTGCTTCTACTATAGTAATAGTAGGGAAACCAATATAAAACTTAGGTTTTTGTGTTTTATGTCTAAATTGGTACATTCCTATGGTGCCTCCCATTCCTCCTCCTAATAATACCAAAGTAAATAAGGCATGTTCACTAATTCTCCATTTACCTTTTTTCGCCTTTCGCTTATCTAGCCACATTGCCAAAAAAGTTATTACATTAATACCTACTAAGTATATGAAAACATGAGGGATACTAAAAATTTCTTTTATTGCTTCGTACTGCATTTTTACCACCTTTTCTTTACATTTTACATAATATATGTTATACTAATAATTGTCCTAAGACTTTATTTTACAGAGGAGGAATAACATGTCTAACGAATATGAAGAAATGTTATTGTCGTTTCATTTAATCAGCTCTTGCCCTATGGATTGTGGACCTACTTATGAGGTAACCGGAAAGGATTTATTTCCTTACCGCTATATGAAACCCAATGGTGAATTGGGCGATATCCGGATAGGATATCGGTGTCCGCATTGCGGCGAGATAATACAGTGCGCTGTATCAGATGATTTAGCTATCTATCTTACCAGCAAGAAAACTGTTCTGTGTATCTAAAAAAGAAACTAACTCCTTAGGACGGCAAGCGTAGCAAATGCTACGCTTGTTTTTTGCTTAAGCAAATAAACTCATTTGATTGCTTTGTGTCATGCCTTTTAAGCATCCAAATTTATCTAATAATTCTAGTACCGATTTTCCTGCTTTAGAGCGTATTTTTAAATCATCAATAGACATAAATTTTCCATCTTTTTTTGCTTCATCAATACTTTCTGCAGCAACCGTACCCAGTCCTGGAATACTATTTAATGGAGGCCTTATTCCATCCGCTTCCATTTTAAATTTAGTAGCATGAGACTTATATAAATCTATTGGTAAAAAGGTAAGACCTCTTTCGTACATTTCTAATACAATTTCTAAAACAGAGTACATATCTTTATCTTTAGCTGTTGCACTATTTCCTTGTAACTCGATTTCTTTCATTTTATTTTTTACTTTTTCTTTACCAAAAGCCATACATTCACTATCAAAGCCATCTGCACGAATAGAAAAATAGGCTGTATAATAAGCCTTTGGAATATGTACTTTAAACCAAGCAATACGAAATGCCATTGTTACATAGGCTGCTGCGTGTGCTTTTGGGAACATGTATTTAATTTTTTTACAAGATGCAATATACCAATCTGGCACATTATGTTCTATCATCATTTGCTCTTGTTCTGGTTTTAGTCCTTTTCCTTTACGTACCGATTCCATTATTTTAAATGCAGGGTTTGGTGGTAATCCTTTTTTAATAAGATAAATCATAATATCATCTCTGGTACAAATAGCTTCGTCTAGTTTTATGGTTCCTTCTTGAATTAAGGTTTGTGCATTATTAAGCCATACATCCGTACCATGAGAAAGTCCAGAAATTCTTAAAAGCTCTTCAAAAGTAGTTGGTCTGGTATCTACTAACATTCCTCTTACAAACTTTGTTCCAAACTCTGGAACTCCAAATGTACCTACTTCAGAATGTATTTGCTCTGGTGTTACCCCCAGTGCTTTTGTAGAACTAAAAATAGACATGGTTTCTTTATCATCTAGTGGTATTTTAGTAGGGTCAATTCCGGTTAAGTCTTGTAGCATACGAATCATGGTAGGATCATCATGACCTAGAATATCAAGTTTTAGCAGGTTTTTATCAATAGAGTGGTAATCAAAATGGGTGGTAATAATATCAGAGTTTGGATCATCTGCTGGATGTTGTACTGGGCAGAACTCATAAATTTCTCTTCCCTTTGGTACAACAATAATTCCACCAGGGTGTTGACCTGTTGTTCTTTTTACACCGGTACATCCTACTGCAAGTCTTGATACTTCTGCACTACTTACTGGTATATGCCTTTCTTCGTAATATTTTTTTACATAACCAAATGCAGTTTTGTCTGCTATAGTACCTACGGTTCCTGCTTTAAATGTAGTACCTTTGCCAAAAATTACTTCTGTATATCTATGTGCTTTTGCTTGATACTCTCCAGAAAAGTTTAAGTCAATATCTGGCTCTTTATCTCCGTTAAATCCCAAGAATGTTTCAAAAGGAATATCCATACCGTCTTTTGCTAAGTCGTGTCCGCATTTAGGACATTTTTTATCTGGTAAGTCAAATCCATTTTTGTACCCATAGTCGGTAAAGTCAGAATACTTACAATTTGGACAACGGTAATGTGGTTGAAGCGAGTTAACTTCTGTAATACCTGTCATATTTGCCACAAAAGAGGAACCTACAGAACCTCTGGAACCTACTAGGTAGCCATCTTCATTGGATTTCCATACTAGTTTTTGTGCAATAATATACATTACCGAGAACCCATTTTTTATAATAGATTCTAGTTCTTTGTTTAGTCTGGTTTGTACAATCTCTGGTAGTGGGTCTCCATATAATTCTTTTGCTCTTTTCATGGCAATTTCTTCTATCATTTTTTCGCAACCTGGTATATGTGGAGGGCATTTTTCTGGAGAGATTGGACTAATGTTTTCGCACATGTCTGCTATTTTATTGGTGTTGGTTACTACTACTTCATAGCATTTGTCTGGTCCTAGGTAAGAAAACTCTTGTAACATTTCCTCTGTTGTCCTTAAGTATAATGGTGCTTGCTGGTCGGCATCTTCAAAGCCTTGTCCTGCCATTAAAATTCTTCTGTAAATTTCGTCTTGCGGATCTAAAAAGTGCACATCACAAGTTGCTACTACTAATTTATTTAATTTATCACCTAATGCTACAATTTTGCGGTTAATATCTTTTAGTGCTTCTTCATCTGGAACTGTTCCATCACGTACCATAAACATGTTATTTCCTATTGGCTGAATTTCTAAGTAATCATAATCTTTGGCAATTTCTTCTATCTCCTCATCAGACTTACCTGCTACAATAGCACGGTAAAGCTCCCCTGCCTCACAAGCACTTCCTAATATTAAGCCTTCGGAATATTTTTTATATAAGGATTTTAAGATTCTAGGTTTTTTGTAAAAATAATCTAAATGAGAAAAAGACACTAGTTTATATAAATTTTTTAGTCCTATATAATCTTTGGCTAGAATAATTGCATGGTAACTTGGTAGTTTTTTATAAGCATCTTTTTCGTTTCCAAAACTGGTATTAATCTGTGCTATTTTCTTTATTCCTTTTTCTTTTAACATGGAAAGCATTACATTAAATACTTTTACAGTAGTATCTACATCATCTAAAGCACGGTGTGCCACTTCTACTTTTATTCCTAAATTTTCTGCAATAATGCCTAATTTGTATTTTTTATAATCTGGAAATAGCTCTTTAGCTAAACGTAGCGTATCTATATAGGTATTATCTAATTCTAAGCCAAGCTCTTTGGCATTGTATTTTAAAAATCCAATATCAAAATCCGCATTATGTGCTACCAAAACACTATCTCCAATAAACTCTAATACTTTTGGTAATACCTCATCAATAGTCTCTGCATCTTTAACCATATCGTCTGTAATATGGGTTACCTCTACTACTTTTTCTGGAATTGGTTTTTCTGGATTTACAAAGCAGGAAAATTCGTCTATTACTTTACCATCTTTTACTTTCATAATACCTACTTCTGTTATTTTTTCCGTACGGAAGGAAAGTCCTGTTGTTTCTAGGTCTAGCACACAATACGTAGTGTCTAAATCTTGCTCTTTTGGAAAAGAAACCGATGGGTTTTTATCTGGTACCAAATATGCCTCTACTCCATAAATCACTTTCATGTCTTTGTTTTCTCTTCCAAGAAGTTTATAAGCATCTGGAAAAGCTTGTACCACTCCATGGTCTGTAATAGCAATCGATTTCATGCCCCATTTCATGGCACGTTTAATTAAATCTTTTGCACTACTTACTGCATCCATTTGGCTCATTTGGGTATGCATATGAAGTTCTACTCTTTTTACATCGGATAAGTCTTGTCTTACCACCTTTTTTCTACCTGCTGTTTCTACAATAACATTGGCAATAACACCAAGCTCTTTTGCAAAAGGGTCATATTGTGCTGTTCCACTTATTTTGAGTCCTTTGGCATTTGTAATTCTATCCATTACGGTTTTTACTTTTTCTGCCTCGACAAATGCTTTACAAGTAATGGTACTACTTCCATCGTACAAGTCAAACATTACCAATGTTTTTCCGTTTTTTAATTCTCTAGAATCGGTATGTACTACTTCTCCATCTAGGCAAACTTTTCCACTATCTACCGATAAATCAGAGACTTTTACAAGTTCTTCTTTAATATTTGGGTTTCTTCCTAAAATTAATGGTGTTACCTCTTCTTCTTTTGCTTCTTCTGCTACTGAGTTTGCTTCTTTTGGCACGGTATTTGCATGTTTTTCTGTAGCTTTATCTGTTTTACCTTCATTGGATTTTGCCTCTTCTGCAGATACCACCCAATCCTTTTGTGCAAGCTGAGCAGCAAGTTTTTCTGCAAAAATAGCGTGTTCTTCGCATAATTTTTTATATTCTTCTTCTGAATTATCTAAATACTCTACTTTATATTTTTTACAATAAATATTGGTTATGGTGTCTTCTAGTATTTTGTCAAATCCTCGTAACATTAATATTTCTGCGCCTTTTAGTTTTAAATGTACTAAAATTTTATTTTCTTGTAAGGTAATGGTACTATTTTTTAAAATTGCCTTTGTTAATGGGTACTTATGTGACATATATTCAATAATATCTTCCCACTCTTTAGGAATAATAGAATCATCCCATTTTTCTATATCTTGATAATGAATTACAATACTAATATATTTAATCTGAAACCTATTTTCTAAATACGTTTCAAAAGAAAGCAAATCTTTTACCAAAATACTAGAACAAGAAAGAATAAATATTTGCAATTTATCTTCTTTTTTAAACAACTTTATTCCTTGTACAACTGCATCTTTTAAGTTAGATGAAGTTGTAAAATCATTAAATACATTTTGAACGGTTTTATCTGTATTTTCTGCCATTTTTATTTGCCCCCTAAAGAAAACAACTTTTGCTTATTATCTTATCACAAAAAAAGATTCTTGGGAACACCCAAAAATCTTTTTTTAAAAAAGAAAGCAGTAGATAACTGCTTCCTTTTTCTCTTTTACACAATGAATCCATAGTTTCTTAGATTTTCCATTAAGAAGACTAACTCCCTTTCTTCTGCCGAAATCATTCCAACAGACATTTGTTTCGTATAGATTTGGCGTATCAAGGCATCTGCTTGTTCTTGCATTACCTTTTGTACTGTTTTGCCTGTAAAATGACTTACCAAAGCCTTTAATGTTTTTTGATGCTTATACCATAACGTTTCCAAAATGCTGTCTGTTACAATGGGATGGCAGGATAAATTTCCATTTTCATATCCAGGAATACACATAATTCCCAAAGAAGGTCTATCTTCTATCGAAAAAGGACAACCATTGGGAGTCCATAAGCGACAAGCTCTTTTCGTGGATAAAAAATCAACAATGGGTCTTCCCTCATTCCTTGTTCTTACATATAGAAGAATTTTAACATGCTTCTCGTAAAAAACTGGCTGTGAAATAATGGATATATACCCCTTTTCCAATTTCGTTTTTAAACCATTAAAGCTCAAATCCTGAAAATCCATGGGTAAATAGGAACAACCATTATGCTTGCAACAGGACCCTCCACACTCGGCACAAAGGCTTTTGTTCTGTAATGGCATTAATTTTTGGATTATCTCGGCCTTTGTTAGTGCATTTTTTCCAACAAACACTTCTTCACGGTTTAATTCCTCTCTTATCTCTTGGTACCGCTTGTTTTCAAAAATACTTTCTTTTTTGGAATTCATTTCATTTACACTCCTTAAAATATTACATTTTCTCTAATGTATTTTCTATGTAAAAGAGACTTCATACAAAAGAGTATTTATATTGTACCAAATTTTCGTCCAAAAGTCAATTTATGTAAATCTGCAAAACAAAAGGGACGGGGGTTTTTGGCAGAAAGATGTTTTTTTATTAAAATCTCTGCCAAAATTCCCCGTCCCTTTTGTTTTTTAATCTAATTCAAAGAAGGTTTTGAGTACTCCTTTTTGTATCATTTCGCGGAATATGTTTTTGATGATAATTAAAATAATTGGTCCTAATAGTAGTCCTAGTACTCCTATTAGTTTAAATCCTGTGTACATACCAAATAGTGTGAGGATTGGGTGTAATCCCATTTGTTTGCTTACTACTTTTGGTTCTGCTAGGTTTTTGATAATTGCCCAAATGCCCCATAGTACCATAATAGCAATAGCAAGTGGTACGTTTCCGGTAAGAAGGGACCAAATTGCCCATGGTATCATTACAGCCCCTGCTCCAAAGAGTGGGAGTAAGTCTACAAAGCCTATAAATATTGCCATGGTTACTGGGTATCCTACATTAATACCAAATAGATTGATGAGTGTAAGACCTATTAACATGAGTACAAAACATCCCAAAGAAAGTTTTGCTTCTGCTTTTATATAGTTCCAAGATACACTAAAGGTTTCTTTTACAATAACATTTACATGTTCTAACCATTTTTTAGGTATTTGTCTTTGAATTTGTTTTATAACGTAGTCTCTATCCATACAAGTAAAAATGATAGCAAGTATGGTAATAAAGGTATAGGTTATCGTACTTGGAACAGCAGATGCTGTATTTACTAGGCTTGTTAGTACTTCTGTTACTAATACTTTAACCGTATTTAAAATGCCATCTAATGAATTTTGCACTAAACTTACAACCTCAGCCGGGATTTGTAGCTTGCCTTCTTGCAAGTCAGATATTAGCCCCATTGCCCATGTGTAGGTGTCTCCAAAATATACATTTAAGTTAGCAAGTAGACTAGTGGACTCGGAAATTGCTTTAGAAATTACGAGTGTTAATACTCCTCCTAATAGCACTACAATTAAAATAAGTGTTACAATGCTTGCCATACCTCTTTTCCATTTCCATTTTTTCATAAAGAAACGAATAATTGGTTCTAGCAATGTAGCAATAAATAGTGCAATTAAAAATGGTAGGTAAAAAATTGCTACTTTATAGGCTACAAAGATACCAAGCAAAATTCCTGCTAGAATAAGTATCTTTATTCCTATTTTTTTATAATATTTTATTTTTTCATTTTCTTGTTCCATCGTTTTCTCCCTTTTTAACTTTCTATTTTAAACACTTTTCTGGCAATACTATGAAATACAAGAAAGAGCCCTATTCCTGTTACAGCAAGTAATGCTACGAACAAGTATATTTTATCTACTAACACAATAGAAAACCAATCATCTAATAGTAAAATGCCTCCTAAAAATAGGATAACCATAGAAGTGAATAACGAAAATCGTAATACATTAAATGGTAGGCATAACTTAAATAGTAGAGTAAGACCAATGATTGCTGTAGAGATAACACATAATGTAGAATATACTTCTACAGAAAGATGGTATTTTTCTGTTAATAATACAATAAGGAGTATATTTACAATAACTGCTAAAGCGGTTGGAATCGCTTTACTAATAATGGTTTTTAGGAAATCTCCTTTTACTCTATCTTTGTTTGGCTGTAGTGCTAGAATAAAGGATGGGATTCCTATGGTTACAATACTAATTAAGCTAAGCTGTATTGGCATAAATGGATACGCTTGTTCCAAAAATACAAATAGGATAGCAAGCACAGTAGCATAAATGGTTTTTACTAAGAAAAGTGTTGCAGAGCGTCCTATATTATTGATGGTTCTTCTTCCTTCTGCCACGACATCTGGCATTGCTTTAAAGTCAGAGTCTAGTAATACCAGTTGTGCTACATTACGGCTCGCATCGCTTCCACTTGCGACAGCAATGCTACAATCGGCTTCTTTTAAGGCTAATACATCGTTTACTCCATCTCCTGTCATGGCCACGGTGTGTCCTTTTTCTTTTAATGCCATGATAATTTTCTTTTTTTGGATAGGAGTTACTCTACCAAAAACCGTATATTTAGAAACCGCTTCTAAAATTTGCGCATCTGTGCTAAGTACTGTAGCATCTATGTAGTTATCTGCATGTTCTACACCCGCCTCCATTGCAATTTGCGAAACGGTAATAGGGTTATCGCCAGAAATAATTTTTATTTCTACACCTTGTTCTTTAAAATATTCTAATGTTTCTTTAGTATCTTTTCGTATTTTATCTCCTATTAGTACAAAGCCTAGTACTTCTATCGTACTTGGTAATTCTTTGTCTAAAAAGGTTTCTTTGGAAAATCCAAGTACCAATACACGATACTTTTGAATCGCTTCTTTTAGCTTGTCCTCATAGTTTTTTACCTTTTCTTTTAAAACCACTTCTGGTGCACCTAATAGATAGGAGCCTTTTTCTGAAAAAGTAATTCCAGACCATTTTTTGGCAGAAGAAAACGGAACTCTTTTGGTTACTTGCCACGCTGTTTTTGCCTCATACTTTTCTCGAATAGCTGTCATGGTAGAATTGTTATCTTCTGATGCCGTAGCAAAGGCACCTAATATATTTTCCATTTCTCTGGAGGTGGTAGATACAGGAACAATATCTACTACTTCCATTTTTCCTTCTGTAATGGTACCTGTTTTATCTAAACAAAGGACATCTACTCTTGCCAAGTTTTCGATACAGTATAATTCTTGTACTAGTACTTTTTTCTTAGAAAGCCTAATAACACTTACCGCAAGCACGGTACTGGTAAGTAAGACCAGTCCTTCTGGAATCATACCAATAATAGCAGCAACCGTGTTTACCACAGCGTGTCTGTAATCATTTCCTTCTAACCCTAGTTGATTGAAAAAGAGTAACAATCCCACAGGAATAATGGCAATCGATACTACCTTAATAATTTTATTAAGAGATGTCATAATTTCAGACTTGCATTTTTTAATATACTTTGCTTCTTTAGAAATTGTTGCTGTATAGTTTTCTTCTCCAATGTGTTCTACTTTGCCAATTGCCTTGCCAGATACAATAAAACTACCAGAAAGTAGCATATCTCCTTTACGTTTTAAAACAGTGTCAGATTCTCCTGTAATATAGGATTCGTCTACTTCTACCTCTCCTGTACCTATCTTACAATCTGTTACCACTTGGTTTCCTGCATGAAATTCTAATATATCGTCTAATACAATATCATTAATACCTATTTCTTTTCTTTTTCCGGAGCGGATGGCTGTTACTTTTGTACTAGCAATAACAGAAAGTTTATCCACTACTCTTTTGGAATGTATTTCTTGAATAATACTAATACAAGTATTACAAATTACCACACCTAAAAAGAATAGATTTTTATAAGATTGTACACTAAGTACCGCAAGTGCTAGTAATACATTTAATAGATTAAATATGGTAAGTATGTTGCTTGCAATAATTGTTTTGATGCTTTTGGTTGGTACAGAAGTATCTTTGTTGACAAGGTTATTTTGTATTCTTTCTTGTACTTGTTCTTCTGTTAATCCTGTTTCCCAATGAATGGTATCTTTTTTCTCTTCTTCTTTTTGCATATCTTTTCTCTCCTTTGTAATCTTACCTATTATACCACGCATTGGACAAGATAACAATTTAGAAATTATTAAGATTGGCTATTCCACTGGTGCATAATCATCGGTTAAATACTGTTTGGTAGAATTTGTAATATCTCTTTGGTTTGCCAGTAAATTTTGATATTGTTCTATTTTTTTTAAGGCCACCTCTTCTTTTTTACTACCTACTAAAATGAGGTTTTGTTTGGTATCCTCTGCAATAGATGGTGCTACTTGATACACCAATACACTTGGAAATACTTTTTTATATGTTTCGTACTCCATTAAGAAAAATTCCGAATCTTTTCCTGTAAAAGAGCCTAATACATTGGTAATTACCACACCATCTTCTGTTAAACAATTTTTCATTTTATTCACTGCTTCTATGGTAGTAAGCTCAAACGGTACGCTTAGTCCTTTAAATGCATCTACAAAAATGGCGTCATATTTTTTGTTACATGCATTTAAATAGGTTCTTCCATCTTGATGATAAATTCCGTAGTCTTGGACTATCTTGCAATCCAAAATATTCTTTGGCAAGCTTAGTCATTTGGGAATCAATTTCTACTACATCCATCGTTTTTTCTGGGTATTTATCTAAATAGTGCCTAGGATACGTGTAGGCTGCTCCCCCAATTAATAAAGTATGGTTTGCCTCTTTGTTAAAACATTCAAATAAATCGTAATATTCTAGGTACTTTGCTCCCATTTGTTTGGTTTCTTCATCTATGTAAGATTCTAAGCCGGTATCTACTTGTAGCATTTGATAACTTTTGCCATTAATTTCTTGCCTTGTTACCCATATTCTACTATATTCGGAATCGGTATCTAAAATAATATCTGGATTTTCTAAAGTAAACAAATAATTTCCTGCAAAGAAAAAGCCTAACATACAAAGAAGTAAAACAAAAACGGCTATACAATACTTTCTTGTTTTTTCTTCGTAAATAAAAATGGCAAGTAAAAATAAAAGAATACTAAGTGATAAAATAATACTTTTTACTCCCATATTCGGTATTAGTACAAAACCAGATAAAAAGGTTCCTACAATACTACCTAAAGTAGAAAAGGCAGACAAATTTCCAGAAACTTTACCAATGTTTTCTTTGCTAGCTTCTTTTAAGCGAATAGCATATGGCGAAATAGTTGCTAACAAAAAGCTTGGAATAGCAAATACAAGCAAACTACATAAAATTGCTACAATACCTAAATTTGGAATAAGAAGTGCAAGTTTTTTTACCACACTTACTTCTAATAACGGAATAATACTAGTAAAAAGAGCAGATAGTAAAATAATATTGGATAGTAAATTTCGTTTTGGGTTTTTATCTGCTAGCTTTCCTCCATACCAGTAACCTAAACTCATGCTAATAAGAATTACTCCAATAATGCTTGTCCAAATAATATTAGAACTTCCTACATAAGGAGAAAGTACCCTGGCAGCAATAAGTTCTAATACCATAATGGCTGCTCCACATACAAATACAATACATTCTAACATATATTTTTCTATTTTCTGTTTCAAACATGCATCCCTTCTTTCTATTTGTTACTCTTGTGTAGTAATATCGATACTGCCTACTCCACCTTCTATACGTAATCTTGTTTTACCTGTTCCATAGGTTGTTTTATCGGCACAATCGCTTCCATTAAAACGGATTGCTCCTAGTCCTGTTTGGGTGTATATACTATAGTCATCTTGGCTATTTTGTAGGGCAATATCTACTTTTCCAACACCACATTCTACACTATTATTTCCTTCTAATCTGCCGGCAAATTCAAATTTACCAATTCCTGTTTCTAAGTTCATGTTAGCTAGCTTTGCATTGTTTATGGTGATTTTTCCAGCTCCTCCTTGTATTTCTGCCCTTTGTGCCTCTATACTTTCTATTTCTATATTTCCAGCACCTAAGTCTAGTTCTATTTGCTGTGTCACCAAATTATCTATTTTAGCATTCCCTGCGCCCATTTCTAATTCTACCTTATTTAGCTTTGTACCTTTTGGTATGGTAATAACAATATTAGAAACAATATCGGACATGCCAATCAAGTTAAATTTATCTTCTTTAATATGTAAGGTGTTTCCTCTTTGCTTTGCAGAAAAAGTATTGGTAAGATTGGTTCCTTCTACCTTAAATTCTGTTCCCTCTATTATGGTAAGATTGGAAATAGCAATATCCATAGTAAGGTTTTCTACATCAGCAAACTCTTCGGAATACTGGGCTTCGTCTTCTACTTGTATTTCTGTGGTTGTTTGTGTGCCATCCCAAAGCATTCCCAAGTCTGCCACTCCCAATACTACACTTACAATACTAGAAATAATAACAAAAGCTAAAAAGAATCCAAAAGCCATAGCAATGTATTTTATCATTTTTTGAAATCCACTCATTTAATGGTAACACCTCCAAATAAGCAGAAGGAATTCACATAAATGGTAGGTACCTTTTCTGCATTAGGGCGTATGGTTTTGTTGCTTACACCACCAAAAATAGGAGTAGATTTTACTTCTACTGCTATGTTGTTTGGTACAAAAATAGTAATTCCACCAAAAATAGCACTACAATTTACTATAGATTCTTCTGGAAAAATAGCTGTGGTAAGGTTTAAATCAACACTACCAAATACTGCTGTTGCATTAGCTCCTTTAAATTCTGTATTTTGCAAATTAATATTTTGCGCAGAAAAAGTAGCACAATATTCTGGTAAATCATCTTTGTTCATGCTTTTTATTTTTTGATTTAATTTATTATGAATCCTATCTCCAAAAATAAAACTAATACCTATTATAATTAAAATAGCTGGCAAGAGTAGTTTTGCTATAATAGCAAAAGAGATGACATTATTACTTACTAATAATAAAACAATACCAATAATAAGTCCTACTAAATCCCATGTTTTGTTTACATCTTTAAATAGTCCAATAAAACATGGAATAATAATAAATAAAGTCCACCAACCATGAAAAAATAAGTTAATATGGGTAATACCTAATGCATTCAGAGCCCAAATAATACCCACTACAATAAAAACAATTCCCCATAATACATTTCCAATTTTTTTCATTTTTCTTTCCTCATTTCTTTTTTGTTTTAAAAAATCTTTTTCTTATCTACTATAGCTAGAAGCCTTTGGTGGGGTTTTTCCTTTTAATACTTTATGATAATAGTCATACGTTAAGGCAGGTTTATTATTTAACACACTTGCCTCTTGTGCTTCTAGTACAAACAAAATATGGCTAGAGCAATCTATTTCTTGCAATATATTACATTCTATATAAGATACTGCACTTTCGGTAATAATAGGAATACCATTTTCTCCTGTAATATACATGGTATCTTCTAATTTGTTGTAATCTCTTCCTGTTCGAAAACCAAATTTTCCAATTAATAAAAACTCGGTATCTTGTGCTAATACTGCAATATTTACCTTTTTTGATTTTTGCATTAGCTCTGTTGTATAATTTTCTTTATTTACTGCTACTGTAAGCTTTGGTTTGTCCTCTGCTGTAATTTGACAAACCGTGTTAACAACACATCCTGAAAAGTTTTCCTCATATTTAGAAGTGATAATATACACTCCATAAGATAAAGGAAAAAAAGCGTTTTTATCCATTTTCTTCACCTCTCTTTTTTATGCTTTTTATTGTATCATAAGATAGAAAAAATTAATATATCTTTCCTAAAATTACTTAAGAAATTGGTAAAATATGTCTACTTTTGTGTCACTCTACGTTTTAATACTCCTATCCCTATCACCATACAAACCAACGATAAAAGTATAATAACAGGCATTGCTAGATACTGTACGGTTTCTCCTTGTTCTAGACCACCAATAAAATTCATAATATGTGTTTGTGGAAACAGCATACTAAGTAGTCCAGTTACCGAATTATGTTTTACTTCCAATAATGCACCAGATAATAAAGTTCCTATCATAATAATCATACTAGCTACTAAACTGCCACTTTCTTCTGTTTTTGCTACCGATGCAATAAAAAAATTAAAACTAGTAGCAAAAAACGATAGTACAAAAATAGCCAGTAAGAGATTTACGTTACTTATGCCACTTGCAAATAAAAACGTATTAGCACCTAAAGATAAAATGGCTGTTGGGAAAAACGAAATAGAAAACACCACTAAGAAATGGCTACAGGCATAAGTGGTAAAAGATATGCGTGTACTTAAAATTCTGGTCTCCACTCCTCCACGTTCTTCATAATAAAACTTAAACAACATAGAATTAAACAGTAAGATAAAAAGACTAATAAATCCCACAAAACTAGTTACTTTCCCTCTGCTAGGTGCAGGAAAAGCCTGTAATTTGCCATCTAACACTTGTGATAGTGTTTCTACAGATTCTTGGTTTTTAATGGTATCTATGGTATAACTTCCATCTTTTTGAAAAGTAACAATAGCATCATATTTGCCTTCTACCAATTCCGAAAACGGTGGCGCTTTATCTAAAACAATGGCTTGTATTTCCTCTATCACAATAGGTTCTTTTCTTCCCACAACCACAATCTTTGTTTTGGAAGTAGTAGGGAAAGCAAAGAAAATAGCAGAAAAAAGAACAACAGGAATAATAAGCAAACTAATAAAAAAATACAGTTTGTTTTTCCAAATACGGTACAGTATCATTTGTATCATCGCCTTCATGCTTTTCCTCCTTTTTAAGAAATCACCTTATACTTTTTGTGAATAATACCAACACAAATTCCACCTAATAACATGGTAATTACTACAATTCCTAGATACCCTTGTATACTTTGGTCATAAATAATTTGAAAGATTGTATTTAATAACCATTTTAGTGGAATTGCATTCGAAATACTATCCGCCCAAGTTCCTAAATTGGAAATAGGAAAAAAGATGCCAGAAAAGATGGCTAATGTGTTTAACACCGCTCCTATTATTTTATTGGTTAAATCTTGATTCTGAATAATAGTACAAATAGCTCCTCCAAAGCTAATGGTAAAAAATAATAACACCAGATATAGCAAAAGTACAAGCCAAAAATACACTCCGCTTCCAAATGACACCAAATGAATGCCCTGTAATACCAAAATATCAAGGATAAAAAATCCTGCTGTAAAAAGATAAGTAGCTAATAACTTTGAACCATAAATTTGTACTTTAGATACTGGTGCATAGGCAATTCTCTCATTGCCCTTTTGCAATCTTTTTTCCATAAACGTAATAGGCGTTATGGTAGAAGCAGCAAGGACAATGTAGTACATCATAGCAATTCCGTAAAAATCATAAGAAGATACCATTTCTCCATATTGACTAGAAAACAAAAAGCCAAATAACAGAGTAAGAGCCAAAGGATAAATAGAACAAAACAAAATGGTAACAGGATTGCTAAATAAATTTTTGATATCTTGTTTGATTAATACACGCATGTTTCCTTTCTCCTAATCTCTTAATTTTTTTCCGGTCAAATCTAAAAACACCATTTCTAAATTTCCTTTTTCGGTTGTCATATCCTGAATTTGATTTCCTTTTTCTAATAGTTTTGATAAAATTTTATTCAAATTATCTGCTTTTTTATCGGTTTCTATTTTAATTCGTTTTTTTACTTTGTCTGTTGTAATTTGTCTTACTCCTGGTATGTCATATAGGTATAAAAAATCCTCTATTGGCTTTTCTAAGGTAATACAATACAAGTTTATGTTGTTATAATCTTCTAGTAATTCTTCTATTGTTCCTTCTGCTATTTTTTGCCCTTTATCCATAATGACTACTCTATCTGCAATTTGCTCTATTTCTTCCATATAATGCGTTGTATAAATTACAGTAGTGCCTTGGTTTCGTAATGTTTGTATAGCATCCAAAATACGATTTCTAGATTGTGGGTCTATTCCTACTGTTGGTTCATCTAAAATAAGTAATTTCGGATGATGTGCAATTGCACATGCAATATTTAACCTTCTTTTCATTCCACCAGAATAGGTTTTGGGTTTCTCATTTTTTCTTTCTTCTAGCCCTACAAACTCTAGTGCTTCCTTTACCCTTTCCTCTAAGGTATTTCCGGTTAGTCCATAAAGAGAAGCAAAAAACTTTACATTTTGATAAGCAGAAATTTCTTCATAAAAAGCAATATCTTGTGGCACAATTCCCAAATTTGCTTTTACTTGTTTACTATTTTTTCGTACATCTTTACCTAAAAAATAAATTTCTCCACTGTTATACGAAAGTAATCCAGACAAAATGGTAATTGTTGTACTCTTTCCAGCTCCATTGGGTCCCAGTAACCCCAAAATTTCTCCTGTATAAACATCAAAACTTAGGTTATTTACCGCCAAATTATTTCCATAGCTTTTGGATAGGTTTTTCACCTCTAATAATGTTTCCATTCACTCAACCTCTCTTTTGCAAGTACTATATCATGTATTCTGGTACTTCGCAATCTATTCTATACAAGAAGATTACATAAACACCTGAAAAATATAGTGTTTCATCGCTTATTAAGATTTTTTTAATTTTTTATGATGTTTTTGTTTATTTTTTTTAAATTATTGGTATAATGTATAAGATAAAAATATAGAAACGGAGATGTTGTTATGGCAATACCAGAAGAAGTAAACATTGAAAAAAGTTATGGCAAAGAATGTCTGCTACCCAAAGAAGAGTTTATAAAGCAGTATTCTATTCAAGAAAATGGACTTACCACCGCCCAAGCACAAGAACGATTACAAAAAATAGGGCTTAACGAAATTAGTCAAGCCAAGCCCAAGAAATGGTATCACTATTTTTTAGAGAGCCTTTTTAGCCCTTTTAATAGTATTTTGCTAGGAATTGTTGCTGTTTTATTATATACCGATGTCTATTTGCCCGAAGACCCAAGTTTTGCCAATATTGTTGTAATACTTGTTTTAGTTATTACTAGCACATTGTTAGAATTTTTTGAAGAATATCGTTCTAACAAAGCAGCAGAAAAATTAAAAGAATTGGTAGCAACCACTACCACTGTTTTAAGAGACGGAAAAGAAGTACAAATTCCTATGAAAGAAGTAACGGTAGGCGATGTTGTGCTTTTATCTGCTGGTAGTATGATTCCTGCAGACCTTAGAGTATTAGAAGCAAAAGATTTGTATGTTGGACAATCCACTTTAACAGGAGAATCCGATGCGGTACGTAAAAACGTTCAGTCCGAATTAAGTAGCGACCAGTTAAATTCTCTTTCGGATTTAGATACCATTTGTTTTATGGGAACCAATGTCATTAGTGGTTCTGCTAAAGCGGTTGTTATAAAAATAGCAGATGACACCTATTTTGGTAAAGTAGCACATACTTTAAACCAAGGTAAGCCAAAATCCGCTTTTCAACAAGGAATTGAAAGTATTAGTAAACTTCTTATTCGTTTTATGCTAGTACTTACCCCTATTGTATTTTTATTAAACGCATGGAAACATAGCTCTGTAACCGCATTTACTTTTGCAGTTGCTATTGCTATATGTATTACTCCACTTTTACTTCCGGTTATCTTATCTTCCAGCCTTTCTAAAGGTGCTGTCAAAATGTCTAAAAAGAAAACCATTGTAAAAAAGTTGGATTCTATCCAAAACTTTGGAGCGATGAATATTCTTTGTACTGATAAAACAGGAACTTTAACAGAAGACAAAATTGTGTTAGAAAAATACATGGATATTTATGGAAACGAAAATTTACGTGTTTTAAAACATGCTTTTTTAAATGCCTACTTCCAGACAGGACTAAGAGGAAATATTGACGAAGCAGTAGTAGCAAGAGCTTTAAAACAAGATATGGAAGAATATACAAAACAATACACCTTAGTAGACGAAATCCCTTTTGATTTTTCACGTAGACGTTTGTCTGTTGTGGTATCCGATGGTACAAAAAAGCAATTAATTACCAAAGGTGCAGTAGAAGAAATTTTAGACATTTGCACCATGGCAGATGATAATGGTACCGTAGTTTCACTTACCAGTTCTTTAAAAGAAAATATTAAAAAAATATCCAAAAAGCTAAATATGGATGGCTTACGTGTGATTGCTGTTTGCCAAAAAAATAATATTCCAGACTTGCATCATTTTACCGTAGAAGATGAAAAAAACATGGTTCTTCTTGGATTTATAGGATTTTTGGACCCACCAAAAGAAACTGCAAAGTCTTCTATCGAGAAATTAAATAAAGCACGGAATACGTGTTGTTGTATTAACTGGCGACAATGCCGAAATAACCAAATGTATTTGTGGTAAAGTAGGAATCCATTCTCGCCGTATTGTAAGTGGAAGTCAAATAGAAAAACTATCCGACCTTGCTGTAATTCGTCTGCTACAACGTACCAATATTTTTGTAAAGCTTTCTCCTATTCAAAAAGCTAGAATTGTTCGATTATTAAAACAAGCTGGAAACGTAGTTGGTTACATGGGTGATGGAATAAACGATAGTCCCCCTCTTACTAACTCTGATGTTGGAATATCTGTAGACACAGCAGTAGATATTGCAAAAGAATCTGCGGATATTATCTTATTAGAAAAAGATTTACATGTTTTACTAGATGGTGTAACAGAAGGTAGAAAAACATATGGAAATTTGATGAAATATATTAAAATGGCAACCAGTTTTAATTTTGGAGAGGTGGTATCTGTTATTATTGCTAGCGTATTTTTACCGTTCTTACCAGAAACTCCAATTCAACTACTTGTAGAAGGTCTTCTTTACGATTTTGGTCAATTAACATTGCCATTTGATAATGTAGACCCAGAGTATTTGGAAAAGCCAAGACAGTTTAGTTTAAAAAGTATTAAAAACTTTATGCTGTTTATGGGTCCACTAAGTTCCTTTTTTGATATTATTGTGTTCTTAAGCTTATGGTTTATTTTCCATTTACGAGAAGCAGCCCTTTTCCAAACCGTATGGTTTTCTTACAGTATTGTTTCTAACTTGCTAGGAATGCATATTATTAGAACAGCACACATTCCTTTTGTACAAAGCAACGCACATAAAGTGGTATACTTTTCTTCTATTTTGCTAAGTATTGTTGGTGTACTTGTACCTTATACTTGGCTAGGAGAAATGATAGGACTTGTTCCAATTCCTTTTGAATATTTATCTATTATCGTTATTGTACCTATTTTATACTGTATTGTTGCTATTTTTGCTAAAAAAATATATATTAAAAAATATGGTGAATGGATTTAAAAAGAAGAGGCTTTGCAACACCTCTTCTTCTATTTTTATTTCTTTTATTCTTTTATTTTCATGTCTTTTGTTATATTTTCTATTAGTATTTTTAGTCCTGTAACAATAATATATCCTAATACTAAAACTCCTATTAAAATAGCAAGTCCATCGGAATCAATTGCTGGTAATTGTAATATATTTTGGAATAAATATACTGCCATAAAATAGCCAATTGCTGTTGTCGTACATAAAAAGGTACTTAGTTTATTAAATGGTCTACATGCTTCTATTACTGCAAAAGTACTAACTCCACCAATGGTTAAATATTGAATGGTCATTAGTGTACCTTCTGTTAAGCCTAGTCCCTGTCTTGCAAAAGTTAGTATGATAATACTAATAATAATGGTTAACGCATATGGCATTGCATTTTTGATAACCGTCTGCAAAAATTTTCCTTCGATTGGTTTGTCGTTGGACTGAAAAGATAGGAAAAAGGATGTATATCCTTCTATTACCAAATCGATTAGTGTAATTTGTATTGGGATAAATGGGAAAGTTGTATTGGTAATAATATTAAATAAGGATAATAGCATAGAATAAATTGTCTTTATAAAGAAAATTCTTGCTACATTGGTAATATTATTTACTACTCTTCTACCTTCCATCAAAACATCTTTTAAAACACTAAAATCGGAATTTAATAATACAATTTGGGATACTTGTCTTGCTACATCACTTGCTTCTGGTAATGTGATACTACAATCTGCCTGTTTTAAGGCAATAACATCATTAACACCATCCCCTGTCATAGCAACAGTTCTTCCTCTTTCTTGTAATGCTTGCACTAGTAAACTTTTTTGATGTGGTAACACTCTTGCAAAAATGCTATATTTATCAACAATACTTTTAATTTCTTCGTCACTCGTTATGGTAGATAAGTCAATATAGGACTGGTAATCTTCTAACCCTGCTTTTTTTGCAATACTAGAAACCGTATATGGATTATCTCCAGAGATAATCTTAATATCTACTTGTTGCTGTTTAAAAAATCCTAGCATTTCTTTTGCATTTTTTCTTAAAGGATCATCTAACTCAATAAAGGCAATAACATCTAATCTAGGTAAACCATTTTCATGTACGGTTTCTTCGGTGTGTGCCATACATAAAATACGTTTTCCTTCTTTTTGTGCTTGTACAATATCTTGTGGCACCTCAATTCCTGCTTTTTCTGTTAATCTTTCTGGTGCACCAATTACAATAGAACCAAGTTTTTTAAATGTAATAGAACTCCATTTTCTTTCTGAAGAAAAGGACACTCTGTCTACTACTGGAAATACTAAATCCCCTTTAAAGTAATCTTTTAATGCTTCAAAAGTAGCATTATTATCTTCCATAGCATTTACAAATGCTGTCATGGCTTCTTCTATGGTAACAGGGATTACTTCTTTATTATATGGATAAATGGTATCTACTCGCATTCTTCCTTCTGTAATAGTTCCTGTTTTATCTAAGCATAAAGTATCCACATGGGCAAGTGTTTCTACACTGTAAAGGTCTTGTACTAGCACTTTTTTACGAGCTAGTTTAATAACACCTGTTGCTAAAGAAATGGTAATAAGTAGCATTAATCCTTTAGGAAGCATTCCTAATAGTGCTGCTGCTGTACTTACAACTGCCCCTTTTATCTCCATTTGTCTAAAGACAAATGCTTGTACAAATAGTAAAATACCTACTGGAATAATAACAAAACTGGTAAAGTTAGTTACTTTTTTCATAGAGTTTACAAGTTCAGATTCCGCCCTTTTATACTTTTGGGTTTCACTTGTAATGTGAGCAGCAAAATTATCTTTTCCTACTTTTTCTACTTGTGAATAACATTTTCCACTAACCACATAGCTACCAGATAATAACTTATCTCCTGCTTTTTTTAGAATGGTATCTGATTCTCCTGTAAGAAGAGATTCATTTACTTCTATTTCTCCTTCTAGCACTACAGAATCTGCTACAATTTGATTTCCCATTGCTAAAACAATAACATCATCTAAAACAATTTGCTCTACTGCTATTTCTTTTTCTTTTCCATCTCGAATAACAGTAGCCTTACTTTCCTTTAACACAGAAAGTTTACGCACCATATTACGAGCATGAATTTCTTGGTAAATTCCCACTGCTACGTTTACAACAATAATAGCCATATACGCTAAATTAGAATACGCACCTACCAAAATAAGTGCAATAGCAATTAGTACGTTAAACAAATTAAATAAGGTAAATACATTATCACGGATAATTTCCCAATTACTTCGTGTTTTATCGGTATCGGTAATATTTACCATACCTTTTTCTATCCTATTTTCTACCTGTTTTTCTGTTAACCCTACTATTTTTTCTTTTTCCATTTCTTTTTCCTTTCCTTCGATTTTTAATTTCACGCTTCCTATTGTATACTAAGTAATAGGTTATTGCAATATATTATTATAATTTTTACATTTTTCACTTTAAATAAAGTTACAATATCCGTTGTTTATTTTTTTACTTTCCAAGCAAAGCAAAAGAAGCCCTAACGAAGGGCTTCTTTTGTCAGAAAAGTAATTAGACATATAAAGCTTTTACTGCCTCGTTTTACTCAGAAAGGCTATCCTTCCAAAGTCTTCTAATAAAATAGAAGGACCTGTGGAGAATATTATTTCTAAGTTTTCTTCCCCGTCTGGTCGAATCATTGCATATCCTACAATTGTTTTTTTGACTACTTCCCGTTTTCTAGTAACAAACAAACAGGAACCAATCTTTGGAAGTTTTTCTAATGCGTTTTGGGCAGTTTCTTTTGTTGCAAAAAATAGCTTGTTTTTCTTTCGCATAGGAAATGTGCGATATGGTTTGAGTGTGTCATTTACGACCACAGCAACCCTTACTGGGTTTATATCCACAATCCGTGCTTCTGATACTCAAGCTTCACCTTTGATAGAATTTATCACGTAAATTCTATCTCCTACTTGTAATGTTTCGTTACCTTTCATTTTTCTTCCTCCTATGTATGGCTTAGGATTTTTTCTACACAATCGCCTATTACGACTGTTTACATAACAATTATAGCACATTTACTTATTCGTGTCAAAATACATATTATTTGATTATTAATTTGCTAAACCTAATATCCATACCATCAATGCTCCCACTATAAAAGGTGAAAAATTTAGAATAATTATAGGCAATCCTCTAAAAACATAATAATGATATTCTTCATTTGTAAATACCTTTCTAGGATTATCTTCATAATATAAATGTAAAATTCTTCTAGTATATATTCCAGTAAACATGGCACTATATGTATGTTTTTCGCCATTGATTTCGTACTCATACTTTCCTCTACAAGTATTCTTTTCTCTATCTACATAACTACTGATTAATGTCGCATTGATAATATGGTTATTGTCTATTGCTTTTTTTACTTTCTTATCTAATTTTTGTGATGGATCAAATTTATCGTCTATTTTAAATTTAACTCTAACTACAATTGTAAGTATAACAACAGCAAAAACCAACAGCCATTTTCCCCATATAATTGGGTTATCCGAAAAGATTTGTGTTAATCCTTCTTGAAGCATTGCAATATCATTCATCTTTTTACCTCCGCCATTGCAATTTATATCCTTTATTGAAATAGTATCACATTATTAACATTTTTTAACTCTGCCATTACTCTGCCAGCTTGTATTTTTTATTTGGTGTTTTTTCAGTATTTCCAACACTTTCAATAGTTCTATTATTACTTTTGAAAAAGAAGAAATTGGGAAATGGAACCCCTAATTTCTTCTAATACATTGCTTGCTTTTAACTTTTTGGTGCAGGTGGTGGGGGTCGAACCCACACGAATGTTACTTCGCAGGATTTTGAGTCCTGTGCGTCTGCCAATTCCGCCACACCTGCATGTGTTTTACTTGTTTATCTTATCATATATTTTTATACTTGTCTAGTGTATACTTGCATTTTTTTCAGTTTTGTGGTTTAATAGATATACTTCCTTTGTTTACGGAATACCTTACCAACTTTTATTAAGTTTTAAGGAGGAATGAGAATGGGATTCAACGAACTTGGGACCTGTCCTTTCCAAAATTTAGATTTTATCAAATGTCGGTTAGGAGAAAAACTATCCCCTTCGTTTATTGCTGTATGTGATAAACTTGGAGGAGAAATACTCGCTAACATGGTCTATGAAGAAGGCCAGTTTGAACGTATTGAAGATTCACTGGCTGTGAAGGTATTTTGCCAAACAGAAAACCTGAATCTACATGTAGCAGATACCGTATATCGGTTATTGCAACAAATCTACGTCGATACCGGTCTTCAAAGGAAGAAAAATAAGATCCTCATGAGTGATCGAAAACTGCCATTAGACTTTTCTGGTAAGTCGTATACTTTCCGTGAAGAGGGATATGTGGTAGAGGTTGGTCTTATTGGTAATCATGTAGGCATCCACTTCCATCAGTACTAAATGACAAAAAAGCAGCTCCCATGGTAAGGGGGAGCTGTTTTTTCTTGTTTTCTTATTGTATTTCTTGTAAAAAGCTTGTTCCCCATGGCAAGGTGGGTAAACCAAAATATTCTAGTACAGTTGCTGAAATATCGGCATACGTTTTTCTTACTCCTAGCTCTACACCTTGTTTTAACCCTTTTCCATATACTAAAATTGGTGTATATTCTCTAGAATGGTCTGTACTTGGGGTGCTTGGGTCGTTTCCATGGTCTGCTGTAATAATAAGGATGTCATCTTGCAACAGTTCTTGCATGATTTTTGGTAATTGTACATCAAAGTATTCTAATGCTTTTTGATACCCTACTATATCATTACGATGTCCGTATAACATATCAAAATCTACTAAATTGGTGAAGATAAGTCCTTCGGTAGGATTTTTTATTTCTTCTATGGTTTTGTAAATTCCATCGCTATTACCTTCTGTATGAATCGCTTTGGTAATTCCTCTTCCTCCAAAAAGGTCTTCTATTTTTCCTATGGCAATTACTTGCTTGCCGTTTTCTTGTAAAACATCTAACATAGTTCTTCCAAATGTAGAAGCTTCATAATCTCTTCTGTGATAAGTTCTTACAAAATTGTTTTTGTTATCCCCTACAAATGGTCTTGCAATAATAGTTCCTATGTTATATTCTGGCTTATCTGCAAGTTTTCTTGCAATATGGCACCAGTGGTATAGGGTTTCTACTGGCACAATATTTTCATGTGCGGCTATTTGAAATACACTATCCGCTGAAGTATAAATTATAGGATAACCTGTTTTTAGATGTTCTTCCCCATATTGTTTTAATAATTCGGTACCAGAACCTCTTACATTTCCTATAATTCCTGTTACGCCTGTTTCTTTTTTAAATTCCTCTATCAATTCGGTTGGAAATCCATTTGGATAAGTGGTAAAAGGCTTTTCTTTTACATAACCAGAAATCTCCCAATGCCCTACAGGACTATTTTTTCCTGCACAAATTTCTTGTGCCTTTCCAAAGCACCCCATTACCTTTTCTTCTTTTTCTTCTATTCCTATTTCTGGTATATTATACAAACCCAATTTTTTCAAATTTGGTAATTGTAACGATGTATTTTCGTAAATTCCTTTTAACGTATTACTTCCCACATCTCCATACGTAGAAGCATCTGGAAGTTCTCCTACACCAAAGCCATCTAGCACCATAATAATAACTCTTTTTTTCTCCATGTTTTTTTCCTCCTAATGTACATTATATTCATATACATTTATTTTTTTATTAAGAATAGTATTATCCTTTTGCACGCAGTTCATACGGAAACTATCTTGTTTTACTTCTTCTAGTTCAAATTTACTCATATCTACTAGCACATCTTCTGCTACATCCATTCCCAATGGCAATGTTTGATTTACATTATCATAAAAAGTACTATTGGTAAAAAAGAGTAGTGGCATTCCCTCTTCTATATTTAATCGGTACAAATTTAATTCTTTATCTAGCTCTTTTTCTAGTGCTTTTTCTGGTGTTAAATGAAAAATACAATAATCCATATTGGTAACATCTTCTTCTGGTGAACCTGCTTTATATAAAGATAAAGGATAAGGAGTTGTTACTTTTTCGTATGCTTTTTGCAAATTATATAGCACTTGTTTTAATACTTCTTTGTATTGTTCTTCTTCTATTTTTTCGTGGATGCCTAAAATAGAATAGATATTCTTTTCCACTTCTCTATGTTTTTTGTTTGCCAGTATTTTTATTTTTCTTTTATCTTCTGACATGCCTCCAAAGATGTCTATATCAACAATTTCCGCATTCTTTTTTGCTTTTTTAAATTCTTCTAAAATTGTTTGAAAACAATGTAAAACAATTTCTTGTTCTTGTTTTGTTTGTGCAGGTTTTCGCAATGCATTTAATGCTTTTAAGGTTTCTGTTTTGGTAACAAAAATAGAATCTAGTTCTTCCTTTGATAGTTTTCTTCGTTGTTTGTCATCCATCTTTTTGGCTAGTGTTTCCATATCTTCTTCGTATTCAAACACCTTTTTTAGAGTATGTAAAGGCTGCTCTTCCCCTCTTTTTTCTCCCGGATTTAGTCCTAAGTCATTATCTTTGTTTGCAAATTTCCAGAATTCAAAAATACTTTTTTTATGGTTTTCTATTTCTTCCAAATATGTTTCTGCATTTTCTATTTTCTTTTCCATCATTTCTATTTTCTTTTCTTGTGCCTCTACATCTAGTCTTAAGTTCTTGTATTCTAATACCTTTTCTTCTAACTGTTTACATATTGTAACTAAATCTTCTAAGGTATATGCCTCTTTTTGCGTAAATTCTACCTCTACCTTCACTTGCTCTTCTTTTTTTCTTTTTTGTAATTTTTCTAGTACATCGTCTTTCTTTTTTCTGCCAGATTTGAAAAAGTATTTTACTTTTCCAAAGAAGCTCTTACGACAATCTAAATATGTAGTTATTTGTTTTTCTTTACTTAGATATTCTAAATCACGCATAGCAGAAATTTCTTTCAATTTTGACAATTTACGTGTAAATTCTACAATATCCTTTGAAGTTGTTACTATCTTTTTGTATATATTCTCGGTTTGTTCTTTTAAAAATTCTGGAAGCAGACTATAGGTTAATTTTTTATCTTGGAAATAAAAGTCCAGTCCTCCATAATTATTTATCTTTGCATGAAAAGAAAACTCATTTGCCACTTCTGTTTGTAAAATAAATAGTGCTTTTATTAGTTTATATTCTTCTACTGCTTTTTCTCTGGAAGTGAACTTGATGTTATAAATACTTTTAATTTTTTCATAAATAACCGTATCTCCTACAATTTGTAAGCTCATTACTCCTTTTTTGTCATATACCTCATAAATTTGTGGCCAGTCGTTGGTAAAGAGCCATAAGTAGTTTTCTAAATCTACAATTTCGGATTTTCTTAAGAACTCTGCAGAATATCCTACATAGCTAATTGGTACAAAAATTTTTGTCTTTCTTTTTTTGTTCTCTAATTGCTTTTTTAATAAATAAAACAAGCAGGCATATTGCTCCTCTTTTTCAGGTACTAACATAAAGTAAGTATCGGTCGCTTCGGCGTAAAAAATCTGCCACTCATAATGATGTGGAAATTTTACCTCCAAAGGAATTTTTTCTTGTAATTCTTTTTGTTCTTCTTCTATTCCCTCTATTTCTGCTATGGATACTTGTTTCAGCATATTTAAAAATCGTGTATGCTTTTCTATTCCCTCTTCTGTATCTGGAACAAGATAGGTAGCAATAGGACTTGCTAATTTATATCGTTCTCTTAGTTCCTCTGTTCTATCTGTTGGGCTAATAAATATTTTTATATCTTCTATTGGAATATAACGATATACCCTATATTTTTTTTCGTCATAGGTATTCCCTACATGAAACCCGAGTGGGTCATATTGGGTTAAAAAGGATGGGATATTTTCTAAATCTAATCCTATATATTCTAACTTTTTTTCTATATCTTCTTTTTTTATTCTGGCCATAGTTTCCTCCTGTTTCTTCTGTAGTACTTTACTAGTATATCACACTGTGCTTTTGCTTACAAGAAAAGAAGGAAAATCTTTTTTAAGAATTTCCTTCTTTTTCTACCTCTCTATTTTCCAAAGCTTTCTACTTCTTTTTGTACTTTTTCTACAAATTCTTGTAAGGACATTGCACCAATATCTCCATCTTCTCTTGAGCGAACTCCTACAGTTTTGGCTTCTATTTCTTTTTCTCCTAATACTAACATATAAGGAACTTTTTGTAGTTGTGCTTCACGAATTTTGTAGCCTATTTTTTCTTGTCTATCATCTAATTCGGTACGAATTCCTAATTTTTCTAACTGCTCTTGTACTTGTTTTGCATATTCTACATGGCTATCTGCAATTGGTAATATTTCTACTTGTACTGGTGCAAGCCAAGTTGGGAATGCTCCTGCGTAGTGCTCTGTAATAATTCCTATAAATCTTTCTATACTTCCAAAAATAACACGGTGTAACATAACTGGTCTATGTTTTTCTCCATCTTGACCAATGTAGGTTAAATCAAATCTTTCTGGCATTTGGAAATCTAACTGGATGGTTCCACATTGCCAAGTTCTTCCGATACAATCTTTTAAGTGGAAGTCAATCTTTGGTCCGTAGAATGCTCCATCGCCTTCGTTTACTTCATATGGCATGTTTTGGGATTCTAGGGCATGTCTTAAGGCATTGGTTGCAAGTTCCCATTGTTCATCAGAACCCATAGAGTCTTCTGGTCTGGTAGATAATTCTACATGATAATCAAATCCAAAAATACCGTATACATAGTTAATTAATTTCATTAAACGTACAATTTCAGATTCAATTTGTTCTGGTAAGCAGAAAATATGTGCATCATCTTGCGTAAAGCATCTTACACGGAATAATCCGTTAAGTTCTCCAGATTTTTCATGACGATGTACTAAACCAAGTTCTCCAGAACGAATTGGTAAATCACGGTAAGAATGCATTTTTCTTTTATATACAAGCATTCCACCTGGGCAGTTCATTGGTTTTAATGCATAATCATTTTCATCAATTTTCGTTGTATACATATTGTCTTTGTAATGGTCCCAGTGTCCAGAACGATGCCATAATTCTTCGTTTAAAATCATTGGAGTTTTTATTTCTTCGTAACCATTTTCACGATGTACTTTTCTCCAAAAATCTTCTAGTACATTTCTTAAAATCATACCCTTTGGTAAAAAGAATGGGAAACCTGGTCCTTCTGGTGCTATCATAAATAGGTCTAATTCTTTTCCTAGTTTTTTGTGGTCTCTTTTCTTTGCTTCTTCTAACATTGCCAAATATTCGTCTAACTGGCTTTGTTTTGGGAAAGAAATAGCATAAATTCTTTGTAGCATTTTATTTTTTTCGTTTCCTCTCCAATATGCTCCAGAAGAAGATAATAGTTTTACAATTTTTACTTTTCCTGTACTCATTAGGTGTGGACCTGCACATAAATCTACAAAGTCACCTTGCTCATAAAAAGAAATTTCTTCTCCTTCTGGTAATTCTTCTATTAGTTCTACCTTATATGGCTCGTCTTTTTCTTTCATAAAAGCAATGGCTTCTTTTCTTGGAAGAGTAAATCTTTTAATTTCTAAATCCTCTTTTATAATTTTTTTCATTTCTGCTTCTATTTTTTCAAAGTCTTCTTCAGAGAAAGTAGAATCTGTGTCAAAATCATAGTAAAATCCATTGTTGATAGAAGGTCCGATTGTTAATTTTACATTTGGATATAGTCTTTTAATAGCTTGTGCCATAATATGAGAACTTGTATGCCAATAGGCTTTTTTACCCTCTAAGCTATTATCAAATGTTAAAATTTCTAATTTGCAATCTTTTTCTACTGTAAATCTTAAATCTACTACTTCGCCATCTACTAAAGCACAAGTAGCATTTCTTGCCAATCCTTCGCTTAAGCTTTTTGCAATTTCTAATACAGAAGCACCTTTTTGTACTTCTACTTTTGAACCATCTTTTAGTTCTACTTGTAACATAAAAAAACCTCCTTTTTATCTATAGGAGATAAAAAATACCCCTATAGATACTTTTAAATATCTATAGGGGTAAGAAATATATTCTCACGGTTCCACCCTAAATTTCACTTCATTAAAGATGATAACGAATCTTACACGCTATCGTTTTGCGATAGAACAATAGAGGTAGTTTTTCAAATACGTTTTTCCAGACTAGCTTTCAGCCGGTGACTAATCCTCTCTTTTGAAAACCTTTATTTTACTTTGTCTCTATATCGTTTCTGTTTATTATCTTAACTCTTTTTAATTCATTTGTCAAGAGGGAATTTTTGGAATTCTATTATTTCTTTCTTTGCAATTCTCCGCAATAAAATTCCATATTTCTTCTGCTAGTCTTTCTTCTTTTTCGCTATAGCTATGATCAGCGCCTGGGATGTAGGCTATATCTTGTTTTTTATTTTGTAGTTTTTGTTTTAGATTGTTTATCAAGTCTTCTGCTGGCTGAGAGATTAGTTCTCCTGTGTCTCCCCAACGCATAAAGAGTGGACATTCTACGGCATTTAATTCTGGGAAGTTATAGTCTGTTTCGCTATATCTTGCAAAGTCTATTTGACTATTTTCTTTACTATATCGTAAAAATGCTTTAGCACTTATTGGGTGTATAAAGGCATCTTGTGGCATGAAGTCTGTTTCTTTTCCATTTGCGATTAGGTTTTTTGCATGTTCTAGCATTACTTTATATTTTTTATCTCCTAATCCCAATACTAGCATATTTGGAATGTCTACTAGAGATAATAGGATAATGCCTTTTATATGGCTTAGTAAGTCTGTTTCTTGTTTTTCCTTTAGTTTGGTGTACGTATAGAGTACTTTGGTAGCTCCTAAGCTATGTCCTTGTAAATAGATGTTTGTATATCCTAAGTGAAGCATTTGTATCATAGCTCCTTTTACATCATGATAGGATTCTAATACATCTTCAAAACTTGTTCCTCCTAAAAGATGTTCTGTTTCTCCATCTTGTTTTTCTCTTTTTAAATACTTCATTAGTTCACTGCCTCTATTATTAAAGCCAAAGAAAGCCACATCTTTTTGCGTCATTTTTTTGGCAATTACTTGTTCACGATACTTAAAACAGTTACTACTCATACCATGAAGAGCAATAACAACAGTATTGGTTTTATTTTCTGGCAGGTGTAACAATCCATTTAATGGCACACCATCTGTTGCTTGAAAATCTATTCTTTTTAGTTTCATTCTTTTTCCTCTTTTCTTGTTTTTCTTTTTTGGTTATTGTATCGTTTCTTGTACTAAGTGTCAAGCACATTTATCATTTTTGGCATATCCTTCTTTTCAGCTTTTTTCACCTCTTTATCACGAAATCAAGATTTTTATTTTCAATATTTTACACAAAATCAAGATTTTATTTCTATTCTACAAAAAAGTATGCAAAAAATGACTTTTGCATACTTTCTGATTTTTATCTATTTAGTTTATTTCGTACTTTCCAAGTTTTGCTTTTATAATAGCTAGGGCATCGGATGAATTTGGCTCTCCGCCTTTTTTTCTAGTGTTTTCTGTTATTCTTGCCGCTTCTAATTGCAAACTGGTTGGTATTTTTACCTTTCCGGTTCTGTTTTTTATAATCATTAAGGCATCTTTTGCAGATGGGTTTCCGCTTCCGGTTACATCTCCATAAATTAAAGCTACATATTCGTTTACTAATTTTCCTTCTTTGTTGTATATTTGAATCGTTGCTCCTGTAAATAGATTATCTCCGGCTTGTAATTGTTTTGTTCCATCAAATGCTTTTGCTGTATAACCAGATTGCAGAGTATTACTTGATAATGCTTTTGATACTTCTAATTCTTTTACATTAAATCCAGTAAGTGCAACCAAACCATTATAATTGTCACCATATACTTCTTTTGGCTCTAGTGTACCTTCTTTAAAGTATACATTTTCCGTTTCTTGTAATTGTACTAATTTTGCTTCTCCTGCTAAATATAAAGCCCAAATGCTTCCATCTTCTCTTAGGATAATGGTTCTGTCTGTATAATTTCTGTTGCTAAACTCCGCTAATCTTTGATAATCTGTAACATGAGTTAAAATTTCTTTTCCTCCTAAAGTTAAGACATTATTGGTATCTAGTTTTAAAGAACTTCCTTCTAACTTGTAGTCTGCTTTTTCTCCATTGTATATATATCTATAGACACCATCTTTATCTACATAAATAGAATGATGTACCACATAATCTGCATTTTCTGCTTTTTTTATTGGTTCTGCATCCGAATAAACTTCCCATAATATTCCGGATGTATCTACTACATAGTTATAACTTGCTGATACAATTGGGAAATTGCATACCAATTCATTTTTTACCGTATAGGTTTTTCCATCTGTTTTTACTAGGAAAGAACCTACTATTTTTTCTACATTGCCAGCCACCGTTTTCCAAGTACCATCTGGTTGTATTTCTACATAAGTACCGTCGTTTTTTAAATATCCATTTTGATAAATATCTTTTGCATCGTTAAGTACAGAAGTTACACCATTAAAGGTATATTCTAGGCTACCATCTTTCTTAAGTAGTAGAGAATACGGAAATCCGTTGGTTTCGTCTGTATAAACAACATTATATACTGCTTTTTTTACATTGGTTGCTACTTTTTCTGCTTTTTCATCACTAGCATAAATCTTCCATAGTTCTCCATTTGCTTTTAATACAGTTTGTCCATCTACAAAAGTGCTTCCCATTTCTGTTCCTAAAGCTTGGTCTGCTGAAATTCCATTTACTTTTATTTTAAAAGTTTTTGTAATACTTGAATCACTTTTTAATGTTGCAGTAATAGTTGCTTCTCCTATTTTGTTAGCATTAAAATATCCTCCGTCACTTGCTTGGGTATCCCCTGCTACTATAGTTACTACATCATTGTTAGACTGAAAAGTAAATAAATTAGAAAGTTCTACTGGGAAATCTTTAAAATAGGTTCTTACTCTACCAGATTCTCCTAAATAGGCATTCACATCTTTAAAAGTAATATTTTTGTATTGGTCTGCACCTGTTAAAGTAAGATCACTCATACTAAGATACTCTAAATTTTTTAATGTTGTTAATACATTTATATTATTTACTTTTTCCCCATAAAGGACAACAGAAGTAATAGAATCTTTATTCTTTAAAAAGTCTAAATTTACTTCTTCTTGACTGCGGATCTCTACAAATTGAAGATTCTTTGCATTAGCTAAATAAGAATAGTCGCCTAATCCATTGGTAATGGATACATTAAAATCAGATAATTGTTGTAGTTTACCAAGCTCGGATGCATTTTGTACGATGATATTGTAAAGATCAATGTCTGTTAAATTGGATAGTTTACTAATCTTTGTTATATCTACTGTTGCTTTTGTTTGTACATTTACTCCTCCACCTGCTAACTGTAAACTAGTTAGGTTGGTTAATGTGGATAAAACATCTAGATTTTTAGGAAGTATATCATTCCCATAAATAGATAATGCTGTTAGTGTAGGAATATCTCGTAATACCTCATAATTGATAGTAACATTATCTGTTTTACCACCAGAAATATTCACTCTATTTACATTCTTAATGGTTTTTAAGAATGATAAGTCTACACTTGTTATCTCTTTTTCTAATTCAAGAGAAACAAATACATCTTTTAAGTCTAATTTGCTAAAATCAAATTGTTTACCTGTATAACGAATATTAATAGATTGCAAATTTTTTGCGTCTTCTAGTCCTTCAATACTTTCTACCTCTGGCGAAATAGAAACATAACTTACATTTTCTAGTTCTTCTTTGGTAACAATTCCATCAAGGTTGCTATCCGCACTAAGCCTAATAGAATCTGCTAATGCGCTATCTTTTATGTTTATTTCGCCTTCCGCAGCTAGTGTAATACTTGGCATGATAACAGGAACTAGTAACAAGATAATCATAAGTACACTAATCATTTTCTTATCTATACTAGACATAAATACTCCTCCTTATTTTCTTTATGTTTCCTACTTTTTCTATAGTAGGATTTTTCTTTTTTAAAAAACTCTACTGTTTTAAACAATAGAGTTTTGTTTTGTCGAAATTTTTTCACTTTTTATTTTCTTTTTGCTCTAATTATGCATGCTCCTAAAGTGATTACAGCTACTGCTACTAATCCATAGATTACATAGCTTACAACATTTACTCCTGCTTGTGGAATTTTGGTTGGTTTGTTAGTGTTTGTTGTTGGTTTTTCTGTATTTGCTGGTTTTTGTGTATTTTGTGCTGGTTTCTCGGTGTTTGTCTCTGGCTTTTCTGTGTTGGTGCTTGGTTTTTCTGTATTTGTTTCTGGTTTTTCTTCTTCAGCAGTTCCTATTTTTAGGGTTGCTTTTCCATAAGTATAGTCTTCTGGTGATTCTACATTTTCATCTGCTAAAATTGCTTCTGCTGTTGTGAAGGTTGCATCTCCATTTGCTTTTGCTTTAAAAGTATAGGTAATGCTATTTTTTCCTTGTCCATTCATAGAAAACCAAGAAATTTGTACTACTCCGTCTGCTATTCTATCGGTTGCTATGTAATCTTCTGACATAGAAGAAGATACATATTCTACTTTGTTTTTGTCAAATCCTAATTCTAGGTCTATTGCTTCCATTTTGTCTTTCCAGCTTACGGTTACGGTTACTTCGTCTCCTACTTTTACTTGTGATTTGCTTACAGATACATTTAATTTTGCTGTTTTTTCTGTAATTGCTGCATTACTTACTGTTGCCATAGCTAATACTATGACCAATACTGTCATGATACTAATGATTTTTTTCATTGTTTTTCCTCCTAAATTTTAATTTTGTTCTATATATTCTTGGGCTTTTACGATTAATCTTTGCATGCCTCCAACTGTGCAAGTAATTAAGGTTACTTCTCTTTTGCCAGGCAAAGAATCTTCAATACATTCCATTTCATCTGGGTTTACTACATAGATATTAAATACTTCATAAGTACAAATGCTTCCATCTTTTGCTGTAATAGTAAAAGTATCACCTATTTCTAATTCTTTTAACCTTTTAAAAAGATTTTTATAGTTATGTCCTATAATGCTAAAATTTCCTGCTTGATGTAGTTCTTGTCCCCAAAATCTAGTTACTGCTAAATTCAGACTTTCGTCTGTTGTTTCCTCTAAAATATATTGTTCCACATTAATTTTAGGTATTTCTATTTTTCCTAGGACAGCATAACCTCCTATGGTATCTGGCATTGTTACATCTACTTTTTTTAGAACAGATAAACTTGGTCTTTTGTCTTCTACCACAACAGGCTCTGCAATAATACTATTGTTATCTAAGCTTGCTGTGCCTTTGGGCATAGCTCCATAAATACTTACTGCACCAATAGCAAGTATCAATACTACTAAGATAATAATACTTATTATAACTTTCCAGTGACCTTCTTGTCTTGCATGTTTTCCTGCCATGTACAAAGATTTCCTCCTTTTTACCCAATGAATCTTTTATCGTATAGGAAGGGTTTTCTTAAGCATAGGAACCCTCCTATACGGTAAAAACACTATCCTTCAATGGTATATTTACCAAGTTTTGCTTTTATAATTGCTAACGCATCAGATGAATTTGGAACACCACCTGTTTTTCTAGTGTTTTCTGTTACTCTTGCTGCTTCTAATTGTAAATTGGTTGGTATTTCTAATTTTCCTGTTTTATTTTTAATAATCATTAACGCATCTTTTGCAGATGGAATACCTGTTCCCGTTACATCTCCGTAAATTAATGCTACATACTCGTTTACTACTTTTCCTTCTTTATTGTATATTTTAACAATAGCTCCTGTAAAGAGTTTATCATTAGACTTTAATTCTTCTTTACCATCATAAGCTTTTGCTGTATATCCAGATTGAAGATTATTATTTGCTAATGCTTTAGATACCTCTAAATTATTAGTGTCAAATCCGGTAAGAGCCAATTTTGTATTCATAGAATCTCCGTATACTTCTTTTGTTTTTAATGTATTTTCTTTAAAGTATACATTCTCAGTTTCTTCTAGTTTTACAAGTGCTCCTTCTCCATCTAAGGTTAAAGTCCAGATACTACCATCTTCTCTTAAGATTACGTTTCTTACAAGTGCTCCTGTATTATATTCTATTAAATATTGAAAATCAACAACATTTGTTAATATTTCCTTTTCTCCAAGGTATAATTTTCCGTCTAATGCTAGTTTTAAATCTTCTGATCTTTTCTTTTGCTCTAATTCTTTTCCAGATTGTATTACTCTATATGTCCCATCTTTATCTACATAAGAATCTCCAGCAGCAAAGTGGTCAAATCCATCCCTTAATTTAATTGGATTTTTTGCATCTGTTATATTCCAAATTGTACCAGATTCATCTACAACATACTCATAGCTTGCAGCTATAATTGGGAAATCACATATTAATTTATTATTAATAGAATATGTTTTTCCATCTGTTTTTACTAAGTATGAACCTACTATTTTTTCTACATTTGTTGCAACAGGATCCCAAGTTCCATCTAATAGTAAAGTTACATAAGTTCCATCCTTTTTCAAATATCCTGTTTGATAAATATCTTTTGCATCTGTTATTGTAGAAGATACTCCATTAAATTGGAATTCCAATGTTCCATCATTTTTTAATAATAATGCATATGGAAATCCTTCTCTATCTTTTCCATAAATAGTATTATATACCGCTTTTTTTACATTGGTTGCTAATTTTTCTGCCTTAGCATCATTTCCATATATTCTCCATAACTCTCCATTTGCTTTTAATACAGTTTGTCCATCGATAAAAGAGCTTCCCATTTCTGTTCCTAATGCTTGGTTTGCAGAAATTCCTGTTACTTTAATTTTAAATGTTTTCTTGATACTTGGATATTTTATTGATGTAGCTGTTATAGTAGCCTCTCCTATTTTATTTGCTGTAAACTTTCCTGATGCAACATTTTCTAAGTTTTCAAGAGAAACAATATCGCTATTATTGGATTCAAAAGTAAATAATTCTTCTAAGTTTGCATGATATCCATTAATATTTGCATTAATAAAACTCGTCTCTCCCATATATGCTGTATAATCAGCAAAGTTAATATTTTTGTAATCTTCTTCTGTTGCTAAGGTATTGCTATACATTGATAAATATTCCAAATTTTTTAAAGTATTAATGGCACTTATATTCTTTAAATTAGATTGGTATAAATATAAATATACCATATTATTTTTGTCTTTTAAAAATGATAAGTCTATCTCTTCTAAATTAGAAAGTGATACATATTCTAGTTTTGCACAATTAGAAAGGTAAGAATAATCTCCTAAGCCTTCTGAACCATAAATATTAATATTTGTTAAGTTTTTCAGTTTTCCTAGTTCATTTGCGTTGCTAATTTTTAGCCCATTTAATGAAACTCTATTTAAATTTTGCATAGTAGATATTCCTTTTAAGTCTATTGGAAATACATTATCACTTGCACCATAGATACCAAGTGATTCTATTTGAGATAATTGTTTAATTTCATCTAAATTACTTGGTGCTAATAGGTCTCCATAAATGCTAAGATCTTTTAATGTAGATATATCTTTTAATTCCGCAAAATTAATATTTACTTTTTCACTTGTTCCATTTTCATTAAATGTAATATATGTTACGTTTTTCAATGTTTTTAAAAATGAAACATCTACATTTGTTACGCCTCCTGCAACACGAAGATATAAATTTACATAGTCTAAGTTAAGTTTACTAAAATCATAGCTTTGACCTACATATTCTATATCCATAGATTCCAAATTTGTTGCATGCTCTAATCCATCAAGATTTTTTACATCTTTTGAAATTGAAATATATCGCGTTTCTTCTACTTCTTGTTTTGTAACCTTGCCATCTTTATTTTTGTCAAGTGCTTCTTTTAATGCACTATCTTTGATAACAATTTCTTCTTCTGCAGCTAAGCTTATACTTGGCATAATAAATGATGCAAGTAATATAAGTACAACAAAGATGCTCATGATTTTTTTGTCTAATTTTGACATTTTTATTCCTCCTTAATCTTCTGTAAATAATTTTGTAATTCTGGTTTTAATTCCAGTTCTGGTTTATCTACTGTTTGATAAGCCAGTGCGTTGGTTCTTTGTTTTACTTGTTCTAGTAATTCCTCTACTTGTAGCAAGTAGGTTACTAATTGCTCTGTTCTTTCTACTTGGTTTTGCTGTATCGTGTTTTCTAAAGCACTACTTAGTAATAAAATGTAATCTTCATAATTCTGTATTTGATACGGATTTAATGCAATTACTTGTTTCTGGTAGGATACCATTTGCTCCCATTGTTCATGCTGGTATGCATATGCTGCTTTTATAGAATATGCCTCAGACACATAAGTATTTTGTGCCAAAATAGTATCAGCAATGGCATTTGCTTGTGTGAGATTATTCGTTTTTTGTAACCTTGCCACTTGTACCTTTGTATTGGATGGTAACATTTCTTCTGCTAAGGTAAGATTATCTGTTTGTAGTGCCATCATAGCAATACCTAAGTACAGGAAAGTTCCAAATAGCAAAAGAGTAGCTGTACAAGGAAGTATTTTGCTTTTTACAGAAAATATTTTGGTTGGTGCATTTTCTTCAAAAATTGCCATCACTAAGATAAAGTGCATACTCAAAAATTGTAAGTCAAAATCCATACATAAGTGTAAGAATAATACTATTAGTATTTCTTTTTGTGGTTTTGATAACTTTTTACTACATAATCCATAAATTCCTATTGCCAGTAAAAGCCCCATTGCGACTATTCCTGCATCTAATCCTTGTTGTAAGATATCGTTATGTACATATTTTACTTGGTAATCTGCTGTTTGGACTGTATTTACTGCCCAAGCATATCCTCCATACCCCATTCCTAACGGATGTTGTACTAAAAGCTGTAATCCATCTAGGTTATAAATCATTCTGCCTAATAATGTACTTTCTTGTAAGGATATTGTAAACAATCTAGTAATAACGTTACTATTTCCGGTTAATTGTAATACCAGTGTTACTACTATCATTACTATTGCAAAAGTAAGTAATAGCAGTAATACTTTCTTCTTGCTTAGTTTAAGCGTAATAAGTTTATAAAAAGTATATAAAACAAGTAAAATAAATACCGTTCTACTGCCAGAAAATACAACACCACTAAGTAAAACAAGAAAACTTATGTAATCTATTTTGTGTTTATCTTTCTTATTCCATAAAATAAGGTATCCTATAAAAAGGTACATAGCAAAGGTGTTGGAATATTGAAAAAATCCAATTAATCTGCCATTTTCGGAATACAAATATGGTCTAATAGCAGGAATCCAATATAATAAATAAGAAAGTAAACACATGATACAGCCACCTAGCGGAATACTTGTAAACAGTAAGCTCCTCTCTTTGGCTTCTAATTGCATTAAACATAAGAAAAGCAGGATGGCTGGCAAAAATTTTAAAAATCCTTGCCATGCTTCTTCCTTATCTACTGCCCAAAGTGTAGCTAATAAATAACAGAGTATTAGCGTCGTATAAAGGTAAAATGGTATACTTTTATACAATGCTATCTGCTTTTTTTGCAGAAGAATAACCAGTAAAAATATACTTAAAATTGCTCCTGCAAAAAAAGCGGTATATTCATAAAATAATCCATACCAAAATGGAATTACTAGCATAAAAAGGTAAAACAGCTTTATACTAGGTGTTAAGTTTTTTATTAACATCCCTCCTTTTCAAGCATAATATCTATGTAAATTATCTTGCTTGCACTAACGTAGCTTCCTCTTTGTAACATCTTAAGTTCTTTCTTTTACCGTAATTGTTACAGATTTTGTTATGCCATTTGGTGTTTTTACAGTAATGGTTGCTGTTCCTTTTGCTTTTGCTGTAACATTTCCCACATTATCTACTGTTAATATGCTAGGATTGCTTGATGTATATGTTAACTTACGACTTGTTCCATAAGGGAATGCTATTGCACGTAAATTGTAAGTGTTTCCTACTGTTGTCTCACTTCTATCATCTATCCATAAGCTGGTTGCTGGAACCTCTTCATCAATAATGCCTGTTACATCTTGATAATATGCTAATCCTTTATACTCTGGCCAATCATAATTATCATATTTTGTAGAAGTACATGGCTCGTAGGTATTATTGGTAATATGCATTGCTTGATCACTTTTTAAAAGCCATGTTCGATCTACTGTTCCATAATGGTAAAAGTCTGAGCCTTCACAGTCTACATGGTACCACTGACCATCTACTTTTACTAAACTCCATTTATGTACGCCACCCGGTACATTGTATGGATTGTCTATTTGTCCTACTGTTACTTCTTGTGTTTCTATTCCTACATAAGAACACAGTGTATTAAAATAATCGGTAGATGCCCAACATGCTCCTACATTTGCTACAACAACATCTTTATAAGTACCCCATGCGCAATCATAGTCTTTACTTGAAATTTTTCTTTCTTTTATTGCTTCGCTATCATTTCTCATAAAATTTGAACAAATATAGTCGTGAATAGTTAGTATTTTTTCTATTGTTGTCATTTCTGGCTTAATATATTTTGCAACAATTCTCCTGCAACGTTCATCTATTTCTTTTACTTCATAAGAGTGCCTATCTATTGCATCTACTGCATAGTCTTTTCCTTGCTCTATGGCATCATAAATGCCTTTCATATCTGTTACAAATATTTTTCCTTTTACTGTTTTTATCTCACTATCTTTGTAGTCTAATGCTTTACGATATTTTGGCCATGTTGCTCCACGGTATTTATCTGAAGTAGCTTTATTTGGCGTTTCTAACTCTAATGGGGAATTAGCATCATTTCTTAGGAAGTATAATCGTAGTGCTTCTCCTTTTCCTTGCTCTTCTGATTCATTACTATCATATCCGCAAAACGCATAATAGGTTTCTCCATCTATTTCTAGTTCATTTGCTAATGTCCCATACTTATCCATTCTTACTTTATTAGGAACTCCTGCTATACCTAATAAACAGCTATAGGCATAAGCAAATCCATTTGTGTTTAATGTTTTATTTATGTTGCCAATATTACTTTCTGGTAAAGTAGAATCTGTTACTAGTCCTATTTTGTATTTGGTTCCTGCAACCAAATAATCATGTAATACAAGTGCTTTTATGACATCTGTCATATCTTCTTTACAATAAGTAGAAACAATATTTTTTAGGGTAGTATAATCTGCCTGCACCTTTTTTGCTTCTTCTGTTGTACCAAATTTAAGATTTGTATTGTTTTGTTGCATTTGTGTGTATAACTCGTCATAGGTATTTATTGTTACTTGTTTATCATACGTTTGTGCTATAGTAGTATTTCCTAGTCTGTATTTAATAATAGCAAGTGCATCTGTTGCAGATGGCACGCTACCGTTTTTACGTGTTCCTGATGTAATTCTTCCTGCCTCTTCTACATAGTTATTGGCAAATGGTACTTTCCCTGTTCTATTTTTGATAATGGCAAGTGCATCCGTTGCTGCAATTTTACCGTCTCCATTGGTATCTCCATATAATACAAGATATAAGGTTTCATAACTGGTAAACCAGTTGCTTCCTCCTTGGTAGATAGCTTGTATATAAGAACCTGTTCCTAATGTTGTTTTTCCCGTTACTTGAGTGCCATCTGCTTGAAATGCTCTTTTTTCTAATACTGGCTGTTGTGAATGTAATTGTAATCCACGTAAAATAGTATCTGCTTGCATATTGTTTGGATTTAACCCTGTTAATAATTTTTCTTTCTCTGTAACAATTTTGTATTCGGTTGTTGTAAAATAGTCTCTACTAACAGCTGCATAAGTGTTTTTTCCAAGTAGTAACCATGCAATTAGTACTATGGCAATACTACTTACAAAATACATTGTTTTTCTCTTCATCTTATTTCCCCCTTTTTTGCACGCAAAAAAGACAGACTTTCTCTCTCTACAGCCATCTGCGTTTCGCCCCTTTTCTTTTCTTTTTTTGCTTTGCACCTTTATTTTACTCGACTTTTTGGTTCTTGTCAATATTCTTTGTATATTTTTCCATTTTATGTCGGAATCCATCTTTTTTTGTTTTCTATTTTGTTTGACACTCTTTTAAAAAATTCTTAAAATATCTTGATAAGCAATATAAATAGAAAGTCCTATTAGCAACATAAAACCTGCCATTTGAATAGATAGTTCTGTTTTTTCTTGTAATGGTTTTTTGCGGAACCATTCTATTAGTAAAAATACTACTCTTCCTCCATCTAATGGTGGAAATGGTAATAAATTTGTTACTCCTAGAGAAAGTGATACTAATGCTAACATACTAACAAAATCTCGTATACCACTCGTTTGTGCTACCACCTCAGATATACCAATTGGTCCCATTAATTGGTTGGTAGATACTTTCCCACTAAATAGTAATTTGATATTATCTATCATGCTAACAGCAAATTCTTTGGTATTCCAAAAGCCATAATATACATTATTAAAGAAAGTATTTTCTGCTGTTTTAAATTGTACTCCTAGCTTATATTCTACCATAATGTCTGGTTTTAAAGAAATATCTAAGATTTCGTTATTTCTTTCTATGGTAAAAATAACTTTGTCTGTTTGCAAAGTTTCAATTGCTTCTGCTACTTGATACGGGTCTTCGTGCATATCTTCCCCGTTTACTTTTAGAATTTTATCTCCTACTTGTATTCCTGCTTTTTCTGCCGAACTTCCTGGATATAATGCTACAATTTCTGTTGTTATTTCCTCTCCTGCTACTCCAAAGTAAATACCAGTACTATTGTAGGTAATTTTAGATGGTTTTACTTTTAATTCTTTTTCTTCTCCATTTCGTTTAATTAGAAGAGTTAACTCCTCTTCTCCTGCATTCTCCATTATATCCTGATAATCGTATTCGTTGCGTATCTTTTTTCCGTTTATTTTAATAATTTCATCTCCTGCTTGTAATCCGTTTTGCTCTGCTGCATAACCCGGTACAACAGTATCAATTACTGTTGTTTGGTATCCTCCTTGTGTAGAAGCTAAGATAAAATATACCAAAAGTCCGAAAACGATATTAACAAGACCTCCTGCTACAATAATAGCAAGTCTTTTAGGAATACTTGCTTTACTAAAAGAACCCTCTTTTTCGGAACGTTCTTCTTCTCCTTCCATGCTAACAAAGCCGCCAATCGGAAGTAGTCGCAATGCATACTTGGTTTCTTTTCCTTGCCATTTTATTAAAGTAGGTCCCCAGCCAATAGCAAATTCATTTACTCTTACCTTGCAAAGTTTTGCTACTAAAAAGTGACCTCCTTCATGAATTAGTACTAAAAATCCTAACAAAAAAATAATTTTAATAGCGGTAATGATAAAATTTATCAAATTCTCATTCCTCCTGATGCTTTTAACGAATAAACATGAATAAAAAATATGCAAATGGTGCAATAAAAATAATACTATCAATACGGTCTAATAGCCCGCCATGTCCTGGTATTAGATTACTAAAGTCTTTAATACCCACATAACGTTTAATGCTAGATGCTGAAAAATCGCCAATTTGACCAATAATGCTTAAAACAAGTCCTATTATTCCAATTGTTAGATAAGAAATATGCATATCCCAATAGGTGTTGATAACCCAAGTATATACCAGTATCATTAGTACCGCTCCTAATGCTCCTCCTATACATCCTTCTATCGTTTTATTTGGGCTAATACTGCTAAATTTATGTTTTCCCATCCATTTTCCTACAACATAAGCAAAAACATCTGTACCCCATGCTGCAAATATAATATACCATACATATATTTTACCATTTTCTAGACCATGAATAATAGGAATAAACATTAAAAATAGAGTAATATAGCATATTCCAAAGAACGTAATAGCAATATCTTTTATATTGGTTTTCATGTTTGTTGCAATAACTTGTAAAAACAAAACAAATATGGTTATTGGTATTATAAATGCTATTACATTAATTAATTGTTCTTGTGGTATCACATGAATAAATGCAATACATGCAGACAATACATATCCTATCCAAATAATTGGTTTGCATTCACTTTTCATGCTATTAAAATATTCATGTAAACTCATTGCTGCAATAACAGCAAAAGCAATATCTATAATGTATTTATTTCCAAATATTAAAATAAGTGCTACAATAGGAAACCCTAGTAAGCCGAGTAGTAATCCTTTTTAAATTCATATGTTCTTCCTCTCTATTTTCCGCCAAATTTTCTGTTTCTTTTTTGATAAATAGCAATTGCCTCTAATAAATCCTCTCCTGTAAAATCTGGCCAATATTTATCCATAAATAAGAACTCGGAATAGACAAGTTGCCATGGTAAAAAATTACTTGTTCGCATTTCGCCACTAGTACGAATTAATAAATCCGGGTCTGGCTGTCCTGCTGTATATAGTTCTTTTTCTACTGTGTTTTCTTGTATTTCTTCTGGTTTTAATTTTCCCTCTTGAACTTTTTTAGCAATTTGTTGTACTGCTTTTACAATTTCGTCTCTTCCCCCATAGTTAAAAGCAATATTTAACACTAATCCCGTATTTTCTTTTGTTTTTGCAACACATTTTTGTATGCTCTTTTGCAATCCTTTTGGTAGTTTTGTAATATCACCTAATACACGTATTTTTACATTTTCTGTATCTACTCTTTGTAAAAAATCCTCTAGGTAATTTTGAAGAAGAAGCATTAAAGCTCCCACTTCTTCTTCAGTTCGCTTCCAATTTTCTGTAGAAAACGCATATACCGTTAAATAACTAATTCCTAATTTGTTGGCAAATTTTACAATGTTTTCTAGGGTATCTGCTCCTTGTTTATGTCCTGTTTTAGCATCTAATCCGCGTTTTTTCGCCCATCTTCTATTTCCATCCATAATAATAGCTATATGTTTTGGCAAATTAGACTTATCAAGTTCTTCCGGCTTCATGTTTTCACTCCTCTATTTTTATACACTTAATACTTCTTTTTCCTTTTTAGAAGCAATTTCTTCTATTTTCTCTATTTTTTGGTCTGTTATTTTTTGAATTTCATTTTCGGCATTATGTAGGTCGTCTTCTGTAATTTCACTATTTTTTTGCATTGTTTTAAATTCGTCTAGGCCATCTCTTCGGATACTACGAATAGCTACTTTTGCCTCTTCTGCTTGTTTTTTGATATCTTTTACAATTTCTTTTCTTCTTTCTTCTGTAAGTTCTGGGAAGTTTAATCTTATTACTTTTCCATCATTATTTGGATTAATTCCAATATCAGATTTTAAAATTTCTTTTTCGATTTCTTTTAAAATGCTAGCATCCCATGGTTGAATCACAATCATTCTTGCTTCCGGAACAGAAATTCCAGCTACTTGGTTAATAGGTGTTGGCACTCCATAATAACTTACTTGAATTTTATTCAAGATAGCAGGGTTTGCTCTTCCCGCTCTTATTTCTGCTAAATTTTCTTCTAGCATGTGAATTGTTTTTTCCATTCTTTCTGTAATATTACTATAATCCATAAAAATTTCTCCTTTACATATATATTAAAATTTATTTTACAATAGTACCTATCTTTTCGCCTTGTATTATTTTTACAATATTTTCCGGCTGTGCTATTCCAAACACAATAAGTGGAATATGATTATCTCTACATAAAGATGTTGCAGTAGAGTCCATTACTTTTAAATCTTTATTTAAAATATCCAAATAGGTAATTTCGTCATATTTTACTGCATTTGCATCTAGTTTAGGATCTGCGGAATAAACGCCATCAATTGTTTTTGCTACGAGTATTACTTCTGCATCTGTTTCTACTGCTCTTAGTGCAGCTGCTGTATCGGTAGTAAAGTAAGGATTGCCCGTACCTGCTGCAAAAATAACTACTCTTCCTTTTTCTAAATGCTTAATTGCTTTTCTTTTGATATATGGCTCTGCAATTTCTCGCATTTCAATTGCCGTTTGTAGTCTTGTAAAAATCCCTCTTGCTTCTAATGCATCTTGAATTGCTAAACCGTTAATGGTAGTAGCAAGCATTCCCATATAATCTGATGTTGTTCTTTCCATTTGATGTCCATATTTGCCTCTCCAAAAATTTCCTCCTCCTACTACTAAAGCTACTTGTACTCCCATATCTACTACTTTTTTTATTTCGTCACAAATTTTTCCTAATGTTGTCGCATCAATCCCTGTTTTATTTGCTCCTGCTAGTGCTTCTCCACTAAGCTTAAGCAAAATACGTTTATACATTGGTTTTGCCACTTTTACACACTCCTTACTTTATTTTTTCTTATTCTATCATATCTTTCTAGAAAAGTGCACTATTTTTTTATAATTTCTTAAGAAATTGTGCATACTAACTAAAAAAGTATATTTTTGTAGTGAGGAAATGCCATGAATCAGATTTTACAAAATAATTTTCAAAATACGAACTCTGCACAAGCAGAGAGACGGTAAAGATAAAAAAAGAAGTCATTTTTTTAAAATGCAGTTTTTATTTTCTAGTTTTCTTGCAGCTATATGCCTTGCTTTTTATGTATATTTTTATTTTTCTTCCAATAAAGAAGAATTGCTTTCACAAAAATTGATCGATAATTTTAATATTAGTAGATTATATAGTAATACCGAAAGTGCTAATACACAAATTCAAGTCGTCGAATTACCTAACACACAGTTGGCAGAAAAAGCTAAATTTAGTGTCATTGGACTTATTGAAATTCCGTCTATTTCCATTTTGTATCCTATTTTATCGGAAATGCAAGATGAATTTTTGAAAATTGCTCCTTGTAGATTTTATGGCCCTAATCCTAACGAAATACGGAAATCTTTGTATTGCTGGTCATAATTATGAAAATTACAAATTCTTTAGCAGAATTCGCGAATTGGAAAATGGCGATTCTATTTATATTTATGACGGCGCAGGAAACAAAGTGGAATATGCAGTATATCATAAATACGAAACAGCAGAAAATGATATGAGTTGTATAGACCAAGCAACAAATGGTTTTAGAGAAATTACACTAGTTACTTGCAATAATGTTACTGGTAATCGTATTATCTTAAAAGCAAAAGAAAAATAAACCGCTTTTAACACAAATAGTCCTAGAATTACTATTCTAGGACCTTTATTACTCATTTACTTTATACGTTATAATCTCTTATCTTTTTATAGGCATAAATAGCAGAAACTACACAAACAGCAATTAATGCAAATACAGCATAACTGTTAGATCCTGTGTTTGGAAGATTTTGATTTACGCTATTGGTTGTATTGGTTCTGTTTGTTGTATTTGTGGTTGGTGCTATTACGGTACCATTGGTAGTATTTGTCGTATTCGTTGTATTTGCAGTATTAGTGGTATTGGTATTGTTAGTAGTATTGGCTGTATTGGTTCCTGCTACTGCATTTGGATCTACTACTACTGTTCCGTCTGTTGCTAATACCGTTTGTGCTAATACTCCGAGCATTAAAACTGTTACCACGATTAAAAACATTTTTTTTGCATTTTTACTTGTCATTTTCTTCTCCTCTTTTCTTTGGAATTTAATATTATTATTTATCATTTCTTAATATTTATACTATAATTTTAAAATAATTTCAAGACTTTTCGAAAAAAAAAGTTGTTTTGTAATATTCTCGTAACATTTTGTCTAGTTTTATACATTAAAGCGGAATAATACAATATCTCCTTCTTGCATCACATAATCTTTACCTTCAGAACGAAGTAATCCTTTTTCTTTAACTGCATTTGGGCTGCCTTCTCTTATTAAATCATCATAGGACATTATTTCTGCTCGAATAAAGCCACGTTCTATGTCAGAATGGATTTTGCCTGCAGCTTGTGGCGCTTTGGTTCCTTTTTTTATTGTCCATGCTCTTACTTCTGGTTCTCCTGCTGTTAAGAAGGACATCAGTCCTAATAAATCATAACTTGCTTTAATTACTTTATCTAAGCCAGATTCTTCTAGTCCAAGCATTTCTAGCATTTCCTTTTTCTCTTCTGGTTCTAATGAAGAAAGCTCTTCTTCTATTTTTACGCATAAAGGAATAACAGTTGCACCTTCTTTTTTAGCATACTCTTCTACTTTTTTTACATTCTCGTTTTGTGCTATATTACTAATATCTTGTTCAGATACATTTGCTATATATAAAATAGGTTTCATCGTAAGTAAAAAAGCATCTTTTACCATTTCTTTTTCCTCATCGGTAAATGAAATGGTTCTAGCAGATGTGCCAGATTCTAGCGTTTCTTTTATCTTTTCAAACACATCTACTTCTGCTTGGTATTTTTTATCTGCTTTTACCATTTTTTTAGCACGGTCTATTCTTTTTTCTACTGTCTCCAAATCTGCAAAAATAAGCTCTAAATTAATGGTTTCTATATCACGAATTGGGTCAATACTTCCATCAACGTGAACAATATTAGGGTCTTCAAAGCAACGAACCACTTCTACAATACTATCTACTTCACGGATATGTGACAAGAACTTATTACCCAAACCTTCGCCCTTACTAGCACCTTTTACTAACCCTGCAATATCTACAAACTCAATAACAGCATGTGTTACTTTTTCCGGATGATACATTTCGGCAAGCTTGTCTAATCGTTCATCAGGAACAGGAACCACTCCCACATTTGGCTCTATGGTACAAAATGGGTAATTTGCACACTCTGCCCCTGCATTTGTTATTGCATTAAACATTGTACTTTTTCCTACATTAGGAAGTCCAACAATACCTATTTTCATTTTTCTTCTTTCTCCTATCTTTTTTACTTTGCTACTACTATATCACATTTTTTAAAAGAAAGAAAGAGGAAATTTTAGAATTATGGTGCTAACGTATATGTCAATAAATTTTTTTCCATCTTTACTATTTTGTCGTTTTGTGGTATAAATATGGTAGAATTTAAAAGAATTTAGGAGGTTTTTATGGAAGAGAATAAAAAACTAGTTACCATACTTGTTCCAGCTTATAATGAAGAAGCTGTACTTCCTATGCTATACGACCGTTTAAAGGCATTAATGGACGCAAATACAGCATACAATTTTGAAGTGCTTCTTGTGAATGATGGAAGTAAAGATAAAACTTTTTCTATTATGCAAGAGTTAAGATCCAAAGATAAAAGAATTAATTATTTAAACTTATCTCGTAATTTTGGGAAAGAAACTGCCATGATAGCAGGACTTGATTATGCAAAAGGCGATTGTGTTATTATTATTGATGCCGATTTGCAAGACCCACCAGAACTTATTCCAGAAATGCTTCAATACTGGGAACAAGGTTATGACGATGTTTATGCTAAAAGAAAGTCTCGTAAGGGAGAAACTTGGCTGAAAAAATTTACTTCTAAAATGTATTATAAAGTACTACAAAGCATGACAAAAGTAGAAATTCAAAAAGATACTGGAGATTTTAGATTATTAGATAGGCGCTGTGTAGAGGCTTTAAAACAAATACGTGAATCCCAACGTTATACCAAAGGTTTATTTAGCTGGATTGGTTATAACAAAAAAGAAATTTTATACGATAGAGACCCAAGAGCTGCTGGTCAAACCAAATGGAATTATAGAAATTTAGTTAATTTGTCTATTGATGGTATTACTTCTTTTACTACTTCACCACTAAGATGGTCTGCTATTTTAGGAATTTTGGTATCCCTTGCTGGTTTTATTTATATGCTTGTGATTATTATTAAAACCTTAGTAAATGGTGTAGAAGTTCCTGGATATGCTTCTACCATGGTTGTTATCTTATTTTTAGGAGGAGTACAGCTTATCTTTTTAGGTGTTATTGGAGAATACCTAGGACGTGCCTTTTACGAAACAAAAGGTAGACCACTTTATTTTATTGAACGTTATAACGAAGAAAAAGAAACAAACTTATCTCTAAAAAAATAAAAGCGGAAATTCCGCTTTTATTTTTTCTTGTTTTCTTCTAATTTTACTTGTTTTCTAGTTTTTTCATACTGTAACACAAGATATAGTAATACTACCACATATACTAGAAAAACAGCTGGAATGGTAAAACGATTAATTGGCAAACGAGTAATACATAAGATACTTAATAGTAAAACTTCTGCTAGAACTAAGCATCCTAGTGTTTTTCCTAATACCTTTAGCACACCTAATTTTGCATAACGAATAGCTATATATACTAAGATAAGTACTGTTGCAATTCCCATAGAGAAAATATATGGTCTTATCATATCCCAGTTATCCATTCTTGGTTCTTGTACAATATTAATTTCTTCATAAGTATAATCTAATCCGTATTTTTCATTTATCTTATTCATTAATGTTGTTATTTCTTCCTCGGAAGCACTTGGCACACTGATAGCCACCATATCTTCGAACATTTCTACTTTTCGAAGTACAACATCTCTATCTCCAAAAACTTCATTCGTAATCGCTCTTACATCTGCCAAAGAAAATTGTTGTCCTAAATAAAAATCTATTCTTGTATGTTCTTGATACTGAAAGTCATAAGCAAATCCCATTGTAAATCGCATTACAATTCCTGCAAGAATAACAAGTGCTATGATAACCCAAAGAATGATTTTGGTTTTCTTTTTCTTTTCCATGTTTCTCCCTCCTATTTTCTACTCTATTGTGTTTATTACTATATTTCTTATAATGAGTATATAGTAAATAGCAAGTATTAGTATTCCCCAGAATAGTATCATTCCTAGGCTAATTAGTGGCAAATAATTTGCAAAACAACTTACAATAGCAAGTATTATAATTGGTATTAATGCCATTACAAAGGAAATAGCAATATTTTTTTCCATTGCTTTAAACTCTCCTTGGGTAAGTTTTTCTGTTTTTTTCATTTCTCCTGCTAACATACTACAAAATACAATACAAAGTACACTACTTAATAGGATTCCTAAAATTCCTAAAATGGTTATATCTACATTGGTAAAGCGTAATACTAATAATAGTAACGCTACATATCCAATACTTGCTAACCATAAATAGAAACCTCTCATTTTAAAACGAACAACAAAGTATACAAGTAGAAGTACTGCAATACCTATTACTATATAAAGCAATATGCTTGCATTTTCTGCTGTAATATCACTTTCTATATATTTTTGTTCACTAATTTTATAGGTTAATGGTAATTTTCCACTATCTAATAAAACAGATAAGTTAGAACCTTGTAATAATGCTTGTTCCATGGTAATAGAACTACTGCTACTACTTCCTATTGTTAATTGTAATTGACCTGTTGTAATGGTTTCTCCAAAATACGTGGTAAGTAAGGTTTCTCCATCTATTTCTAGTCTCACCTCTTTATTTACGGTTTCGCCTTCTTCGTTTTGACTAGAAACATACACCTTACTAATTTCTTCTAGTTTTTGTTTTCCTTCTTTATTAAAATTAATATTAAGTACAATATTGGTAGCACCAGTACTACTTGCAGCATATCCAACACTAGCACCTGTAATAGAAGTATCGTCTAGTAATACTTCATTTGTTTCATCATCAAGTATTTCAAATTTTCCTGTGGTGTAAATAGCAGATAATACATTATCGGTTCCTTCATATTCTGGTAATAATAAGAAAATATCTCCATTTCCTGCAAGTCTTACGGTATAATCTGTAATACCTGCAGTCTTAAGTCTTTGTTCCATAATGCGTTTTGCTTTTTCAAAATTATCCCATGTTAAGCTATCTTCTGGATTTACTGCCACCTTTTCTACCGTATTTCCTTCTGTTGTTTTATCCTCTTCTGTTGGGCTTTCTATTACATTTCCATCTTTATCGTATACCACTTCGTTTATGGTATCATCTACTTTTAGCTGTATTTGTCTTCCTCCATTTAGGTCAATTCCTAGTAAATAGTCTGGTAAGATGTTTTCCATTCTATTTTGTTTTTTTACATAAAATCCTCCAAAAGATACGATAGAAATAAGTAGAATAACAAGTAGCATGGTTACAATGGTTAGTTTTCTTCCTGTCTTTTTCACAATATTTTCCTCCTTTTATTTTTTCCTTATTTTACATAAGGTTATTTCCTTTGTTTTTACAATAATTTGGTATCATTAATAATAAGTTCAAACCATATTTTTAAATACTTTGCTGCATATTTGCTCATCATAGTGCGTTCCATAAAAATTTCAAAATAATTTAACACCGGGCAAATTTTGGTATCAATGGTTAAATTTAAAGTAGCTTTTCTTTGTTCTGCATTTATAGTTAAATCTGCATTCGTAACAGCATAATTTACTCTATCGTGCTTGTCAAAAGTCGACATATTGGTATTTACCACACGGTCACGATGTACATCAGACTTGTCCGCTAAAATAAGCGCTGCTGAAATATCACTAACTGCCGTTCCTGTTTGTTCATCATGGTTTCCAATTGCCATCATAATCTCGGTTCTATCTTTTACATTCATTCCCATATCTTTTAAAATTTGATAGGCTAAAATAGCACCAGAATGAGCATGGTCTACACGATTGACACAGTTACCAATATCATGTAAATATCCTGCAATTTTAGCAAGCTCTACTCTATCTTTGCTATACCCCAGCGTTTCTAGCACTTCACCTGCTCTTTTAGAAACAATAGAAATGTGCCTAATAGAATGCTCTGTATAACCAAGAGCATTAAGCTGTTTTTGCGAACTTAAAATAAGCTCAGCTACTTCTTCATTATTTTTAATATCTTGCAATGTAATCATAAATTACCTCCGCCAGTAAATTCTATCCTAAAATAAAAAAAATAGCAACCATTTTTAGAAAGATTTCTAAAAATGTGCTATTTTCCTCTATATATTTACTCCTATCATTCCGCCTAACATGCCAGAGACAATGGCACTTACTATTAAGATAATAGAATGGATACTTAGCATAAATCCACTTCCAATTATGCTGGATAATAAATAAAGTAGTAACATGACCGTAAATCCGAATAACTCCTCCATAGACAATGCCATTCTTTTTTATTTTTCTTGCCATAAGTAAACTACTAATGCAAATGCTAATTACTGTAATGCCTATGGTTACTGGAAACATCAAACTTTCTCCTACACTAGTATAGGTTAATATTGCTGCAAATAGTACTAGTGCTACTATTGTCATAGCAATAGCAATAAGACTCCCTTTGAATACTCTACCAATATTTTCTAAATGAATTCCTTCTGTTTTTTCCACCTTATCTCCTCCTTTGTCTTTATATATATGCTGTTGGATAGAATTTTAGAAGTGATAAGATTTTTTATTGCATTTCTATAAATTTTTTTACATACTCTGCCATGAATAATGGTATATTTATTAAGTTATCATCCTTATTTAAATTGTTCATAGAAAACCTTATTCTGATATTTGGTTTATGAGTTTCATTATATACTTTTAAACTAGTATTGTTCAAACTTTTTCCAGCTTTTACTTCTATAGGAATAATTTCATTTTGATATTGCATGATAAAATCTATTTCATATCTATTATCAAATGTATAATAATATGGCTCTAGTCCATTTGCCACTAACGTTTGTAATACATAATTTTCCGTTAATGCTCCTTTAAATTCTTGAAATAATGTATCTCCTTCTATAATTACTCTACTACTTAGATTGGTTTTCTTTCTTAATAAGCCTACATCGTTTAGGTATAGTTTAAAAGAGGATAAATCATTATAGGCAATAAGTGGCATATTGGGCTTTGTTACATTATATATTTTATTTACTACATTAGCATTTTTTAGCCAATTTACAGCATCTTCATACTCTCTTGCCCTAGCACCATTTTGGGCGGCTTGATACAAAAATTTTTTATTTTCTCTTGCAATTTGGGATGGTATACTATTCCAAATAATAGAAATTCTATTTGCTTCTATACTTGTGGTATGTTTTGAAAAGTCACTTTCGTAGGATTGCAATATGTCCTCTTGTATTTTATTTACTCTTTCCATATCCTTGTATGTTATCCAGGACTGAATCACTTCTGGCATACCACCTATAATAAAATAGGATTTAAGCTTTTCTTCTAATTTATTAAAAAATATATCTGGAATATTGTTTATATTTTGGATGGAATTCATATAATCCACTAAATTACTTTGTCCATCTGCTTTCAAAAATTCCGTAAATGTCATTGGATACATATTTAAAAACTCCACCTTACCTACCGGAAAAGAGGTATGTGACAATCGAATACCAAGTAATGACCCTGCACTGATAATATGATACTCGTTTGCCTCTTCTTTAAAATATTTTAAGGCATTTAAGGCATTGGGACATTCTTGTATTTCATCAAATACAATTAATGTTTTTTCCGGTACTATTTCTTTACCATAAACAAAAGCCAATTGTTCTAATATGCTTTTAGGGTCTTTTGTATTTTCAAACATATTTTGTAGTGCTATGTCATGGTCAAAGTTAAAATAAGCAACACCATCATAGTTTTCTTTTCCAAACTGTTTGATAATATAGGTTTTTCCTACTTGTCTTGCTCCTCGTAATATTAAAGGTTTTCTTTCTTTATTTTGTTTCCATTTTGTTAATTCTTCCATTATGTTTCTGTACATCTATTATATCACCTCTTTTATATTATAGCATATTTCTATAAAAAATACACGTTTTTTCAAATATTTCAATTCTTTTTTACACGTTTTTTACATCATTTTTTGATAATTTTACACGTTTTTAGCATCTTTTTTGCTATCATTTTACACATTTTTTTGTATTTATTTCTTTGTAAAGTTCTAGTGTTTACTTCTAGTTCTTTTTTACTAAAATTGAAAAAAATCCTTAAAAACTTTCTTTTTCCTCTTGTAATTCTTTCATTTTTGATATAGTATATAAAGGAATTACTTTGAGATTTAACTAAGGAGGAAATACTAAATGCCAAGTAGAAAAACAAAAGAAACAGAAGCTATTGTAAAAGATGTGGTAAAAAGTTCTAGCACTGTTAAAAGTGCTAAGGCTGGTCGTGCCGACAAAAAAAATGCGAAAAAGGAAACGAAAAAAGTAACTACATCTAAACGTACCAAAAAAGAAGTAGAAAAGAAAGTAAGTAGCAAAAAAGATACTAAGTCTACTGCCAAAACAAGTAAAAAAGTGGCAAAAACTACTTCTAAGTCTACCACAAAATCCAGTACCAAAAAGGCTACTACTTCTGCTAGGAAAAGAACCTCTACCAAGGCACCTAAAATAGATGTATTAGAGTATTATGATTTGCCATACCGTTATAATCAAACGGTAGTTAAAATACTTGCCCAAACTCCTAATACGTTATTTGTTTATTGGGATATTTCCGATGAAGATAGAAATAAATATAAGGCACAATTTGGAGAAAATGTTTTTGAAACTACCAAACCTGTTTTAGTTGTGCATAATGATACCAAAAATTATGCTTTTGAAGTACCTATTAATGATTTTGCAAATAGCTGGTATTTACACTTAAACGATACCAAATGTACCTACACCATAGAATTAGGAAGACGTCCTATTACAAACCAAGTGTCTATTCCTAATAATTATTTGTATGTTTCCTCTTCTAATCACCTAGAAACGCCAAATGACCATATTTTATTTGAAAAATCTTGTGGCTCTGTTTTCTTTAAAGATGTACATACCAATGAGGTTACGAAAAAAGATATTTCTACTTTAAGCTTTATGAAACGTATTGGTAAAATTTATAATATTTATGAACTGTATCAAACCATTTACCAAAAAGAAGATTTAGAAGAGTTTAAAGAATTTTTGAACAACCCATCTTCTAATAACCCTACCTCTACTTTTAAATAAATTACGAAGGAGAAAATCATGAATCAGCCAAAAGGATATGTTAGTTTTGTATTGCATGCACATTTGCCATTTGTGCATCATCCAGAAAGTGAAAATTATTTAGAAGAACAATGGTTATTTGAGGCCATTTCTGAAACCTATATACCATTATTACTTTCTTATCAAAAATTAGTAGAGGAAGGGGTAGATTTTCGTATTACCATGACGATGACCCCTCCTCTTTTAGAAATGCTTGCAAGCCCACTGTTGCAAGAGCGTTATATTAAGTATTTAAAAAAGCATATTGAGCTATGTGAAAAAGAAGTAAAAAGAACGGTGTATGATGAACGTGTAAATAGACTTTCTCATTATTATTTAGACCGTTATTCTAATGATTTGCACGTTTTTCAAGATGTGTATCAGTGTAATTTAATTACTGGTTTTAAACATTTTCAGGATTTAGGCGTCCTAGAGATTATTACTTGTGGCGCCACCCATGGCTACTTCCCTATTTTATATGTAAACGAAAACACGGTAAGAGCGCAAATTGGTGTTGGGGTACAAACCTATGAAAAATATTTTGGAAGAAAACCTCGTGGTATTTGGCTCCCAGAATGTGGTTATGTTCCAGAGGCAGATAAATACTTAAGAGAATTTGGAATCCAGTACATTATTACCGAATCCCATGGTATTTTATATGCAGACCCTGCCCCTATTTACCGGAACGTTTGCTCCTATTGTATCTCCTAATGGCGTAGTAGCTTTTGGACGTGATATAGAAAGTTCTAGACAGGTTTGGAGCAGCATTAATGGCTACCCAGGAGATTTTAATTATCGCGAGTTTTATCGTGACATTGGGTATGATGCCGATTATGAATATATTAAGCCATATATTACCTATGATGGTGTACGTGTTAATACTGGTATCAAATATTACCGTATTACAGGTAAGACCGAAAATAAAGATTATTACGATGTACAATGGGCAAAAGATTCTGCCGAAAAACAAGCAGGACACTTTTTAGATTGTAGGACACAGCAAATTAACCACTTAGCTCCTTTAATGGAAAACCCACCTATTATTTTATGCCCATATGATGCCGAGCTTTATGGACATTGGTGGTACGAAGGACCATATTGGCTCTATATTCTGTTTAAGAAAATTCACTTTGACCAAGATACTTTTAAACTTATCACCCCAGGCGAATACATTGACCGTTTTCCACGCATGCAGGTTGCAACACCTTGTCGTTCTAGCTGGGGTGCTAATGGCTACAGCGAAGTATGGCTAAACCCTTCCAATGACTATGTACATAGACATTTGCATGTTGCAGGAGATAGAATGGTTGAGCTTGCCCATCTCTTCCCTAATGAACAAGACCCGCTTAAGAAAAGAGCATTAAACCAATGTGCAAGAGAACTTCTCCTTGCGCAAAGTAGTGACTGGTTATTTATTATTACCAATGGAACCATGGTAGATTATGCCAAGAAAAGAATTAAAGACCATATTGGAAGATTTACCAAATTATATGAACAAATAAAAGAAAATAAAATTGATTCTGCATTTTTAACCGATTTAGAAGAAAAAGATGCCATTTTTAAAAATATTGATTATCAAATTTATGCTTAAAAAAAGGCCACGAAATAAATTCGTGGTTTTTTCTTTCTCTTTTAATATACAAGTTCCCAAAAATAAGCTTTCTGAATAAAATATGTATAGCTAATAAAATTTTAGTAGATAATACTACTTAAGAGCTTTTAGAAAGGAGCCAAGGCAAAAATGAAATCTTTTTGTATAAAAACGAATAACGAATGTATTTTAGATTATCTACTAAAAGAATTTGAAAATTTACCACTTACAGACACCTATTTTGTAAAAAGTGAATTTTGTCATTATAAAAATGTAATTATTCATCACACTGGACAGGAAGAGAAACAATTTTTTGCACTTCTTGCTGGAGTTTTGAGTAGGTGTGTGATTGCCTTTTACGAAGAGAATATCATTTCATCTCTTATCCGTCTAAATTATTTTTATTTTGATGCTTTAGAACAAGAAACCATTTTACAAAACACGATAGATCTCCTTTCTGGACCTGAAGAAGAGTTTATTGTTCGTAAAGAATATTTATATATTGCTATTTTATCCTATTTGCTAGAAAATAAATCATTTTTATTCGATGGTTTTGTAAATTTTAGATTAGCAAAATACAAAGAAGTATTAGATTATAGCATAGATATTGCAGTAAATCAGTTTATCATTGAGCGAGAATATTCTGAATTTATTCATTTGTTAAAACTTTATATTCGCTCTAAAGAGTCTGAAATAGACCTTGTTCACGTTATTTATGCAAATGGAGAAGCTATTTTGTTGGATAAAAATAAAAACACAATTTCTATTTGTGACAATGCTTTTAATGCCAAATATTTATCTGATATTACCTTCTCTGCAAACGACTATGCCTTAAATACATTACTTACCCTCATACCTGAAAAAATAGTGGTTCATCTCATCGACTTAGAAGATGAATTTGTAAATACCTTAAAACTTATTTTTGATGACCGCATTAAAATTTGTACCGAATGTAATCTTTGCAGAACGTATCGTTTAATTACCAATAAAGACGTTTCTAAAACCCATTAAAAAACAGGCTTCTCTTTTGAGAAACCTGTTTTTTAATAAATGGTATTTTGCATTTTCTTATATTCTTCAAATAAGGTAATACATTCTTCTCTATCGATTTGCTTTAATTGAATTAAATCCTTTTGCTGTCCTTCTAAGTATTCGTATATTACATCATCACGAAATCCTATTTTTCCTGCATCTTCTCTGGTACATGCATAATATACTTCTTTTATATTTGCCCAAATAATGGCAGAAAGACACATAGGACAAGGTTCGCAAGAAGTATATAAAATATACCCAGATAAATCATACGTTCCTAGTTTTTTGCAAGCTTCTCGAATAACCGTCACTTCCGCATGGGCTGTTGGGTCATTATTTTTTAATACCAAATTATTTCCTTGTGCAATAATATTACCCTCTTTATCGGTAATCACCGCTCCAAACGGTCCTCCCTCTTTATGGCTTGCTCCATAGCTAGCACAATCTTTTGCAATTTTCATAAATGAATTCATTTGTATTTTTCCTTTCTGTGTAATATGTTTTACTATACCATAAACCTTGTTTCTTTGCAATACCTTGCATATTTCCTAAAAATAGCATATAATGGAAAAGATTTTTAGGATAGGAGATGTGATGTCACGTGGCATTTGATGGATTTGTAGAAAAAGCCGTAATAGAGGAATTAAATAGTGTTTTAACTTATGGAAAAGTGCAAAAGGTTTTTGAACCTACCAAAAATGAGATAATACTTGGTATCTATTCTGCTGGTCATAATTATGCTCTTGTTATCAATATAGCTTCTAATCAATGCTATATGCACCTTACAACTACCGCTAAGCCGAACCCTCTTGTTGCACCTAATTTTTGTATGCTTCTTCGCAAGCATTTGTTGGGTTCTAAAATTGTATCTATTACGAATTTAGGACTAGAGCGTATTGCAGAAATTACGTTTGAAACCTATAACGAGTTAAACGATATTGTAACCAAAAAGCTAATGGTAGAACTCATGGGAAAACATAGCAATCTTATTTTGGTAAATGAAAATAATACCATCATTGATAGCTTGCGTCACTTAGAAAAAGAAGAACATTCTGTACGTGATATTCTTCCTGCAAGGCAGTATGTTTTGCCTCCTATTACCAAGGCAAATTTATTAAGTATTTCTTCTTTTGACGAATTCTGCTCTATTTTACAGCAAAAACAAATTTCTTCTTTAGAAGATATTTCTGCTGGCTTTTCTGGTATTAGCAAGTCTATGCTACAATATTTACAAAAAAAATTAGACCTAACTACGCTTTCTTCTGCTAGTTTAAAAGCTTTGTGGACGGAATTACAACATATACTTTCTTGTATGACTACACATCATATTGTACTAGAACCTATTCGTGATGGGAAAGATTATGTACTAGAAACAACACTTACTGCAAGTAATTCGCTTTGTATTAATTGGTTTTTGGATGATTTTTATACTGCCAAAGAAAAAGCTGAAACCTTTACCCAGTACCGTAATACCGTACTAAAACTGATACTTGCCAAATTAAAAAAACTAAGTAAAAAATTAGAAGGCATCAATAGCAAATTAGCAGAATGTGAAAAAATAGATACTTACCGTATGTATGGAGAATTGTTAACCGCCAATTTGTATCAATTACCCAAAGAAAACACTTCCTCTGTTACCGTTAGTAACTATTATGAAAATGGAAAAGAAATAACAATTCCTTTAGACCCAAAGCTTACTCCTTCTGCGAATAGTAAGGCATTTTTTAAAAAATATCACAAACTAAAAAACACCTTAGAAATAGTAGAAAAGCAAAAACAAGAAACCAAACAAGAAATGGATTATTTAGAAAGCATTGTGTATGAATTGGAATCTTCAGACACCATACAAGCCGTAGATGCCATTTACGAAGAAATGGTGGAAAATGGTGTGGTAGAAAGAAAAGAAAAAACAAGTAGCAAGGTAAAAAAAGTAAAAAATAATCCAAGACTGCCTTCTAAAATTGGTACTGCTGTACGGAGAACCGCACTGTTATAAAATAGAAGATTTTGTCGTATTCGTGGGAAAAAACAATAAACAAAACGATTATTTAACCACAAAAGCTAGCAAAAAAGACGACATTTGGTTTCATGTAAAGGATTTTCATGGTAGCCATGTTATTTTAAAAACAGAAGGAAAAACACCTTCTACTAGTGTATTAGAAAAATGTGCTTCTCTTGCTGCTTATTACAGTAAAGCAAGGCAATCTTCTAATGTTCCTGTAGACTTTTGCCCTGTTTCCCATGTAAAAAAGCCTTCTGGAAGTAAGCCAGGAATGGTTATTTATACTGGATACCAGACATTATATGTAGAGCCAAAAATAGAAGTAGAAAATTAAATTCTACTTCTATTTTTCTTTACATTTTTTCTGGCATTTCCATTCCTAATAATTTAGCACCTTGTTTTAACACCATTCCTGTTACATAGGTTAAATATAATCTTGCATCTTGTTTTTCTTTTTCTTCTCCCATAATACGGTTTTCACTATAAAAAATGCTATAGGCTTTGGCAAGCTCTATTAAGAAATGAGAAACAATAGATGGCTCGTTCTTTTCTGCTGCTTGCATTACGGTTTCACTAAAAGAATATAGTAGTTTTAATACTTTAGTAGATGCCTCATCGGTTAGTACATCAAAATGGATATTATCTATTTCTGGAAGATATCCTGCTTTTTCTTGTACACTTTTGGTTCTTACATAAATATATTGAATATATGGTCCTGTTTCTCCATTAAAGTTTAGGATAATGTCCCAGTCAAAGATTTCGTCTTTAATTCTGCTATTGGCTAAGTCGTTAAAAATAACTGCCCCAATTCCAACTTTTCTTGCCACTTCTTCTTTGTTTTCTAGGTTTGGATTTTTTTCTTCTATAATAGCTTTTGCTCTTGTAATAGATTCAGATAGCAATTCTTCTAGTTTAACAATGTTTCCTTCCCTTGTAGACATTTTACCTGTTTTTAAAAATACCATTCCAAAAGGAACATGAATAAGATTGTCGGTATATTTTGGGTCTAGTCCTAATAATTTTGCTACTTCAAAAACTTGTTTAAAATGCAAGTTTTGCTCATAAGATGTTACATACAAAGCTTTTGCAAAATCATAGGTTCTTGCACGATATAAAATAGCTGCTAAATCCCTTGTAGCATAGGTTGTAGAGCCATTGCTTTTTTCGATTAAACATGGTGCTTCAGTATTTTCCAGTTCTATAATTCTAGCTCCTTGGGATTCTACTAGTTTTCCGCTTTTTTCTAGTAACTCTACCACTTCTGGCATTTTATCAGAGTAAAATGCTTCTCCATTCCAAGAGTCAAAATGAGAACCCAAAAGCTGATATACTTTTTCAAATTCTTTTAAACTTAACTCTCTAAACTTTTTCCAAAGTTCTACACAGTAGCTATCTCCATCTTCTAACTTTTTAAAATTATTACGGCAATCTTCTAATATGCTTTCATCTTCTTTGCAAGCTTCGTTAATACGAATATAAATTTTGGTAAGAGCATCAATAGGGTTTTGCTCTATATCATACTCTGTGCCCCATCTTTTATAGCCTTCTATTAATTTACCAAACTGTGTTCCCCAATCTCCTAAATGGTTAATTCCTACAGAATGATAACCTAAAAAATTATAAATATTGTACAAAGCACCTCCAATTACGGTAGAACGCAAGTGTCCTATATGAAAAGGCTTAGCAATATTTGGTGCAGAATAGTCTATTACAATATTTTTTCCTTCTCCTATGGATAGCTTTCCATAATCTTCTTTTTTGCTAGATGCTTCTTGTAATACTTCTTTTGCAAGTGTTTCTTTGTTAATATAAAAGTTAAGATAGCCACCTACTATTTCTACTTTTTCTATAACCTCTTCCTCTAAGGTTAACTTTTCTTTTAGTTCACTTGCAATTACTTGAGGTGCTTTTTTTAATGTTTTTGCCAAACGAAAACAAGGAAAAGCATAATCTCCTAATTTACTATCTTTTGGGATTTCTATATACTCTTGTATTTCCTCTGGTTTTAAATCTACTTCTTTTGCAATACTTGTCGCAATGATTGTTTTAAATTGTAGCATCGTATTTTCCTCCCTTTATTTTGTCAATCTCCTAAGCAAATTCCAATGCTTCTTGCTGTTTTTACTAAGTCGTGGTCCATTGTTACTTTTCTTATGTTGCTTTCCTTTGTGTTACCAGATACAGCACCTATTTCTTTGTTGTTTCCTACAACATCTTCTAAAGATACAGCATCTAGCTTGCCATCTTTAATAACGGTAAGGACATTAAACTTACCTTCCATAGCAAGTTCCATTGCTTTTGCTCCATATTTAGTAGAAAGCACACGGTCAAATGCGGTTGGAGTTCCTCCTCTTTGCATATAACCAAGTACGGTACATCTTGCTTCTAGGCCTGTTAGCTTTTCTAGTTCTTTTGCTACTTTGCTACCAGCTCCTCCTAATTTATTATTATCTACCCCTGTACCATTGTGTCTTACAGATTCTACACTAATGTCTCCACCTTTTGGAAAAGCGCCTTCTGCTACTACCACAATACTAAACTCTTTTCCCATTTTTCTTCTTTCTTCTATTTTTCTTACCGCACAGTTAATATCATATGGTATTTCTGGAATAAAGGCAATATCTGCTCCTCCTGCAATAGCAGATTCTAATGCAATCCATCCGGCATATCTTCCCATTACTTCTAGTACCATAATTCTGTGGTGTGTTTCTCCTGTGGTGTGTAATCTATCTAAAGCATCTGCTGCAACAGATACAGCTGTATTGTATCCAAATGTAATATCTGTACATGCTACGTCATTATCAATGGTTTTAGGAACTCCTATTACATTAATTCCTCTTAAAGAAAAATCTCTTGCAGATTTTTGGGTTCCATCTCCTCCTAAGGTAAATAGACAATCAAATCCGTCTTTTTTTACGTTTTCTACGCAAACATCCGATAAATCTTTATATACCACTTGTCCATTTTCTTCTACTGGATAATGAAATACATTGGCATTCGTAGAAGAACCAATAATAGAGCCACCTTTTGGTAAAATACCGGATGCGTTTTCACTATTATTGGTACATAAACGTACATAATTATTTTTTAATAATCCTCGATAACCATCAATAAATCCATAACATTCAATATTATTATTTTCTGCGGTTTTTACAATAGCACGAATAACGGCATTAAACCCAGAAACATCGCCACCATTTGCTAAAATTGCTACTTTTTTTACCATACATAACCTCCTTTGTTTTACTTTTCTTATTATATATCATAATGCAAAATAAATACAATGTTTTTTTGAAAAAAATTATATAACGGGGATTTCTGACAGAATAACTTTTTTATAAAGTTTTCTGCCAAAATTCCCCGTCCCTTTTGTTTATTTATTGCTAATGTGGATGTCTTCTATTTCTGCTTTTAGTTCTCTGGATGCGATGTTTTGTATTTGGGCTATTTCTTCTGGTTTTAGTTCTTCGGCTTTTACAATAATGTTAATACTTTTGTCGTTTACCAAAATAACACAATCCTCAAAACCTTTAGTTTGGATTAGGTTTTCTGCTATCATAATGGCGTTTTGGGTGTCGTTTATTTTTTTGATTTCTTCAGATGCAATTGTTTTTTGTGCTTCAGAAATAGTAGCATTTTCTAGTATTTTTTGATAGCTTTCTATCATTTGAGAATACATGGTACTTCTTCCTAGTTTAGAAGATGCAAAATAGTCGTCTTTTTCTGCTTCTGTATTGGTGGTTACGGTGTTTGTATTGTCTTCTGTGGTATTTACTTCTTCTACTATATTTTGTGTCTCTTGTGTTACGGTGTCAGTATCGCTTATGCTTTCTTGCGTATTTTCTTCTACTATGTTTCCACTAACTAAAGTGGCATCGCCAATACCTGCCATTTCTTTAATATCTTCAGAGGTAATATCGGAAGATGAACTAGCAGGAATAAATCCATTACTTGCTGTGTAATTTAAGTATCCTGCTGCCATTAGCATTAAAGCAATAACAAAAATAATAATCTGATTTCTTTTTAACACTTTCATTTTTCTTTCGCTCCTTTACTTTATTCTACTGGTTTACTGGTAAATACCTGTATTTTATGAGTGGCAATTCCGGTAACGGCTTCTACTGCTTGCACAATGTTTGTTTTTACTGTGCTATCTTCTGCTCCTTCTGCTAAAATAATGGCTCCTTCTACTTTTGGGTTTATTACTTTTTGTGTAACCAGCTCTTTTTGTCCTGAATTTTCCTCGTAAATTACTTCTTTTTGTGTGGTATTCTCTTCTATTCTTCTGGTTCCTCCTTGTTGGTCGCTTTCTTCTGTAGTACTTACAGTACTACTTTCATTATATACTGGAACAAGTTCACTACTTTGAGAATAGGTAATAAGTACCTCTACATTACCCGCCCCTTCTATTTTAGATAAAATAGCTTCTAATTTTTGCTCTAATTCATTTTGCTCTACTACTTGACTTTCCTTTTCTTGTATGGTTTGATTTTTTTGTGCTAATACTTTTGTATCATCTTGCTTCGACGGATTTTGTTTATCCTCTTTCCAAATCATGTTAATAGCAACAATGGTAACAACTAATATAATAACAAATACCACTAGATTTTCTATTGTTTTTTTAGGATTTCCTTCTGTCTTTTTTACCATCATAGCTTTTACTTGTCCTAATTTTTCTTTTAACATTGTTCTTTTGCCTCCTTATTCATTTATCTCAATGTTTTCTTCTTGTACTTCGTAAACACTAGTTAGATATTCTTTTATTTCTTGTATTTCTGCTTCTTCCAGTGTATTTTCTGTTTTTTCTTGTTCTTGTTTTTCTTCTTGTACTTCTATGGTTACTACATTAATCGCTATTACATTTTGTTTTTTTGATATTTCTTTTTCCTTGTTTTCCGCTTTTGTTAATTGTAATCTAACCTCTTCTAACAGATAGTCTCCCTCGTTACTTACTCTAATATGCACTGCATTTACCTGATAGCCTTTTTCCTCTAACTTATTTGTCATATCCGATTTTAAGTTTTGCTGATAAATTGTTTGGATACTTTTTTGGTTTTGCTCTTGCATTGTGTTTGTATCTACAGAATATTTTTCTATTTCTTTTTGATATTGTTTTGTATCTAATATGCTGTTTTTTACCTCTATTTTTCCCGCTTTGTTCATAACAGGAGAAATAATGGTAAATAGAATATAAATTCCAATCAGAATTTTGACATATTTTTTATTGTTTCCTTCTGGCAATAGCATTTCTAGCACAGTTGCTAACACAATTGCTATTACAATGCCTTGTACCCATGAATTTAAAAATGAAGCCATTTTCTTTTTCCTTCCTATTGGTTCAGCGGTACATCATACCACTATTGGAAATTCGTACTACTAGTGTTATTCCAATAATCAGCATAACAGAAACAGAGCATACAATTGCTAGTAAAATTTTAAACGTATCTCCCATTTGTTCTAGTAGTTTTACAATTTTTCCATCTGCTATTGGCTGGCACAGTGCTGCTGTTAAGTGATAAAAAATTGTAAGGGTAGCAAGTTTAATAATTGGTAAAATGCAAATTCCTATAATAATGATGACACCTACTATTCCTACAGCATTTTTTAATATATTTGCACACCCTAAAACGGTATCTACTGCATCTCCTAATACTTTTCCTACTACAGGAATAAAATTAGATACTGCTGCTTTTGTTGTTTTAGCGGTAAGACCATCTACCGTACTTCCTAGTGTTCCTTCTAGTGATAACACTCCTACAAATATAGTAAGAACTACTCCTAATATCCAGCCTACACTAGATTTAAAAAATTTGGCAATTTTGTCTATTTGTACTTTATCGGATAATTGGGATACAATTCCTAGTACCGTAGCAGCTAGTACAATAGGAATGATAACATTAGAAATAAGGTTTCCTAAAAAAGTAATTAAAAATAATAATACTGGTTCCATAATACTTACCGATACCATGCTACCAGTTGTTAGTAATAATGTGATTAATAGCGGAATTAGGGTATAATTAAATCCCACCAAATTTTGCACCGATTCTCTTGTCATCTGAACAATGTCGGTAAAATTGTGCATGACAAGTCCTACAATTAATATGTATTGAATATAGTAGCTAATTTGCCCAATACTTTTATTTTCTGTGTACTCACTAATGGTTTTTAAAATACTATGTAAAATAACAATAACAAGGATACTTCCTAATGTAGTAATTGCAGTTTTTACTTCTGTTCCTAGTAAGGAAAAAATACCTGTTACCATTTGCTCATTATCTATGTTTCCACTGATGGCAGAATTTAATATTTCTCCTATATCTAAATCTGGAAATGCTTCTTTGGTATACTGCTCCGCTTCTTTCGTAAATTCCGATATATTTAATGATTGCTTTTGGCTTTCTAGTACTTCTTCTTGCGACTCTGCCCTTACCCCTTGTCCTAATACTAGAAAAAGCAATAAAAATATTAGCATTATTTTTTTTAGTTTCATCTTTCGCTCCTTTTGGCTTTTAAAGCCTTAGGCATTCTTGCCTCTTCTTAGCAAAGCCTTTTTTCTCATGGAAGGATACTACTGATGGTATTTAGCAAACTAGATATCACGGGAATTGATATGGCTATCATGCATATTTTTCCTCCCATGTCTATTTTTCCTGCAATAGCACTTTCTCCTGCATCTTTGCAGATACTTACTGCAAATTCTGTTAAAATAGCAATCCCTGTTACTTTTAATAAGATGCCTAAGAACTCGCTTCCTAAACTAGTTCTGCTTGCCAAACTTTGGATTAAAGAGACAATTCCAGAGATTTTATCAAAACTAATAAGAAGGATGAGGGCTCCTGCTAATAAGGACACATATAGGCTAAACTCTGGCTTGTATTGTTTTAGTAATATGATGATAATCACAGAAATAAAGCCAATACCAATTATTTTTATGATGTCCATTTTCTCACCTACAATCCAAAAATGGTTCTTACGGTGTTAAATAGTACACTAATTTCTTTAATAACCATTGTAAGTACTATTACTAGTCCTGCTAAGGTTGTCATCATAGCTTGGTCTTCTCTTCCTGCTCTTACTAGTACTTGATGCAATACAGCTACTAAAATTCCTATCGCTGCAATTTTAAAGAGTAAATTAATATCCATTTCCGTTTTCTCCCCTTTTCTTTTGTCTTATAAGAATAAAATTACAAAACCTAATCCTGTGGTAATTCCCAAAGTACGGTATAATTTTTCACTTTTTTGTTTTTCTACTATGGCTTCTTCTATTTGTTTGTCTAGGAAATTAGTTACTAGCTCTATACTGCTTAATTGGCCTTCTACATCTGTTTGTCCTAACAGTTTACCAAGGTCTTTTAGAATGGTTTTATCTTCTTCTTTTAAATTATTTTCACTTTTTTCTATGGTCTCTATCCATGCATCACTTGCTAATGTTTCTTGCATGTTATTAGCAGCTGTATAAAATATACTAGCAATAGGTTCTTTTACTTTTTCCGCAATTTGTGTAAAAATTTCGGGTACTGTTTCGTAGGTATAACGTAATTTGGTTTTAAATAGACTAAGAGCGTTTTTCATTTCCTTTAGTTCTTTTTCTCTATTGGTATATTTTTTTGAATATAGAATGCCTATCCCAGAACTAGCAAGAAAAATAAGACATAATAAGATATATTTTATGGCTTGCATTTCTTTTCTCCTTTTTCCTTTGTTTTATATATATGCAAGCTTGTACTATTTTAGAACTAAAAATTTTATTTTATGCCTTCATAAATAGCATTCATTTTGTTGTATCCATATACTTTACTAATTTCTCCTCTTGTTTGTTTTTTGTTCGACAAAAAAACAATTCTTTCTATACTACCGGTATCTAGCAGATTTGCCAAAGCCGGATTGGTACGAAGGTCTTCCATGCTTGCTCCATGTGCTGTAAAGATACCTTTTATCCCCGAACAAATAGCATATTTAATTGCTTCTACATCTTCTTTACTTCCAATTTCATCTGCAGCAATGACATTTGGGGACATAGAACGAATTAACAAATTCATACCTATGGCTTTGGGAGTATTATCTAATATATCTGTTCTTAAACCTAAATCATTTTGTGCTATTCCCTTATACATGGCTGCAATTTCTCCTCTTTCATCTACTACTCCCACTGTTAAGCCTTTCATTGGTGTTCCTTCTATTCCATTACTAATACGCCTAATAAAATCCCTAATGAGAGTAGTTTTTCCGACTTCCCGGACTAGAAACTAATAACGTGTTATAGATGGTATTATTTTCTATATCCAGTACATATTTTAACAGTTTGTTACTACAGCCAATTACTTGCCTTGCAACACGAAAATTTAGACCCGAAATGTAATTCATATTCATGATTTTTCCTTCTTTTACAATGGTACTTCCTACAATTCCTACACGATGACCTCCTTTTATCGTAATAAACCCACTGCAAATTTGACTTTGATAGGAATAGATAGAATTTTCGCAAAGAATACTAAGTATTTCTGTCATATCTTCTGCGGTAACAATATATTTTAAAACCGCTTCTGTTATACTGGTTTTTAAGATAATGGGTCTTCCTGTTCGAAAACGTATTTCTTCTAAATTATTTACAATATTGGCATCTGTTGAAAGAAGATATTGGTTTATTTCTTGATAGATTCTATTGGGAAATAGTTTAAAAATGGTATTTACATTTGTCATAATCATTCCTCCAAACCATTCTGTATTTTTACCAAGCGCTAAAAAAGACAAGCATATTCTTTATACTATATGCTTGTCTTTTTTTATTTAGAACTATTTTTAATTATTTATTCGTTCCAGTTATGATATACTTCAGAAACATCATCTAAGTCTTCTAGATTGTCAATTAAACGTTGCATTTTTTCTGCTGATTTTTCGTCTAAGTCGACATAGGTAGTTGGTACCATTTGAATTTCCGCTTGTTCAAAAGTTAATCCTTCTGCTTCTAGTTTTTCTCTTACTGTAGAAAAATCTTCTGGTGAAGTAGTAATTTGATAATATTCTTCTTCTGCTTCAAAATCTTCTGCTCCGCTGTCTATAGCAAGTAACATAAGGTCATCCTCAGACATACCAGTAGATTCTCTTGCAATAACAATAATTCCTTTACGATTAAATAAGTAAGAAACACATCCAGATGTTCCTAAGTTTCCACCGGATTTATCAAATACATGTCTTACATCTGCAGCTGTTCTATTTCTGTTATCTGTTGTTGCATTTACAATAACAGCCACACCACTTGGACCATAACCTTCGTAGGTTACTTCTTCGTAGTTTTCGTTATTTCCAATACCAGCAGCTTTTTTTATAGCATTATTTATGGTATCATTTGGCATATTATTTGCTTTACATTTAGCAATAACATCTTTTAATTTAGAATTACCAGCAGGATCTGGTCCTCCTTGCTTTACTGCAATTAATATTTCTCTTCCTAATTTAGTAAAAATTTTACCCCTTGCAGCATCTGCTTTTCCCTTTTTTGCTGCTATGTTATGCCATTTACTGTGTCCTGACATGACTGATTCCTCCTTTTTTTATTTTTTCATACAATTTAATTTTATCATACTTTTTTTGCTTTGTGTAGTGTTTCACAAATATTTTTTTGCGTTCTACCCGTATCCGTATTATACATATCCTCTTTTTAAACATATTTTTTTATTCACATCAAAATTGTAATTTGTAGGGATGATTACTGCTCTTCATACCATTTTGCAAATTCCTGCATTGCTTGTACTGAACCATCAATTTTTCTTCTATTCTCTCTTTCTTCTGAATCCATTTCTGCTAATGTTGTATCAAATCCTTTTGGCTTAAAAATATACCACAAATCTGACCATTTTTCTGCTCTGTCTAATCCTTGTATTTTTTCTGATAAATTTCCAGGATGTTTTCCATAAAAATAATGAATATTCGTCCCATCATGATAAGCTAAACACTCATTAAATGCACATTTTCTGTTTTCTTTTCCTTCCATTAGTTTTAAAATTCCATTTATTCCTATTGTATCTAATGAAAAATTTACAAAAGCTCTAGGAAACCCATTTAACTCTTCAATCCTAAAATCTGTATCTAAAGCTATACAAGGTCTTTTTACTATTTCAAAAGCCTCTTTTACTTTTGCAGTTGCTATTTCTTTTATATCGTCACTTCTTGGTTCATTTAATTCATAATTAAATGTAGTAAATTTTAAATTTTTAAAATATTTTTCTGCTGATTTTATTTTTCCTGTATTATGTGTTACAAAAACGATTTCTTTTTCCATGGTTAATTCTCCTATAAATCCTATGTTTTTTAGATAACAAAATAATTAACAAATAAGAACTACTTGTTAATCATTCATCTTTTAGGTACTTTTCCCAATCCATAAAAGCATGTCCAATTCTTAATACAAAAGCCTTTGAATTTTCTTCATCAGTTATATAAAATATTACATAATTTCTTACATTAACTTTTCTAATATTATTATAACCTGTTAATTCTTGACTTAAAATAGGCATACTACCTGCTATATCTTCTAAGTTTTTTAATTCTTGTTTAAATAAAAGTTTATATTTATCTGCTATAATATCTTCTGCCAAATTATATCTTAAATACTTCAAAATATTTTCTAAATCTTTTTCCGCAGTTTCTGAAACTTCAACTATATATTTTTTCATACAAAAACTCCAATCTCTTAGATATTGTCTATTTTGTTAAAAACTTCTTCTATTGAATATATTCTATTTGCATTTATGTCATCTATTCCTTTTTGCAATTTTTCTTTTAAATCTTTTTTACTTTTTATCATTATATTATCTGGAGCGTCTGTATCTACATATGATATTTTTAAGTATTCAATAAAATTTATCACTTGATTTGTAAGTTCTTCTGGTAAAGTATCTATTTCATTATATAATCTTTGTTTTTCGATAGACATATTTGTTACCTCCCAAAATTATTTATAGTATTATTATACTATCTTTTATACCAAAAATCTATACAGTTCTGAAAATATTTTAACCCGCAACCTGCGAGACAAATTACTAATTCTTGTTACAATTATTTTTGTATCTCATGTATTATTTCATCTAAACTAGAAAAATCAATAAAGTCAACTTTTTTATTATAGGTTTCTATCATTGCTTTGTTTTCTGCTGTTTGCTTTTCTTCTGGTATATTTTTAATTGCGTTATAAAGCAATTTCATAATAGTTTTATGCGCAAAGTTTAGTTTTGCGTAATCAATTCCTCCTCTTAGATGAAATTTTATGATTTTATTTTTTCTATTATTTTTTTTAGCATATGAACAATCCGCTATTATGTTTTTATTCAATTTTTGTGCTTCTTTTCCTTCTTCCTGATACCATCCTTCCCCTTCTACACATATTAGAATTTGTCTCTAATATTTTTATTTAAAACATTTTTTGTATATTGGTAACTTGTGCAATTGCATTTTGAATAGAAAACTCTATTTGTACTAAATGGTATCTACTTTTTATACATTAATTCTTTCGTACTCTCTTGTTCCAAATCCTAATTCTTGTGCTGCTTCTATTGTATGAATGCCATTTTGTCTTTCTACTCTTTGTACAAAGTGGTCTCTTCCTGGGTCTTTTGAATGATATATTAAGTCAATACATGCTTGGTCAATGGCAATTGGGTCTAAACTTGCTAGGATTCCTATATCTTTCATGCATGGGTCTTCTGCTTTTGCACAGCAGTCGCAATCTACGGATAAGTTACACATTACATTGATAAAAACAATTTTTCCTTTAAAATATTCTACAATGCTAGAAGCACTATCTGCCATTGCTTCTAAAAATTTATTTTGCTCTGGCAAATTGTCCCATAATATGGTCTGGTCTTTTGTTTTTCCAGCAGAGTGAATCCATGACTTTCCTTGTGAGGAAGCTACCCCTATAGATAATTGCTTTAATGCTCCACCGTATCCACCCATAGGATGACCTTTAAAATGAGATAATACTAGCATAGAATCATAGTTTTTTAAATTTTTTCCTACAAAGTTTTCTTTTATTACTTTTCCGTTTGGAATGCTTAATTCCATATCTGGACCTTCTGCATCCATAAGGTCTACATCAAAATATTTTGTCCAACCATGTTCTTCTATTAGTTTTTTATGTTTTTCTGTAGAATTTCTTGCTCCACCATATGCGGTGTTACATTCTACTACTGTTCCATTTACTCTTTCTACCATAGCTTTTACAAATTCAGGTCTAATATAGTTTTGATTTCCTTGTTCTCCAGAATGTAATTTTACTGCTACTTTTCCTGGTAATTCCACTCCTAATTTTTCATACATTTTTACCACACTTTCTGGTGTGATTTCCTTGGTAAAATATACCTTCGCTTTTTCCATGCTTTCTCATCCTTTCTATTTTATTTTTAGAAACCTAAACTTTCTGCCTCTTTTTATCATGATGTTTTCTTTTTTTATTGTATCAATTCTCCCGTATTATGTCAATTTTATGTTTTCTTTTGTTTTTTATACTTTCTATATCCTAGCCAGCCAAGTAGTATAAGAAAAAGAATTCCTGTCACTACTATAATTTTTCCTTGTGGTCTTTGCAAGCTCACTGTTTCTTCCTGCTTTTTCGTTTCTTGTTCTTCTGTAAATTGTTGCTCTTCTTCTACAAAATTGCTATTTATTTTTTGTGTTTGTAACACATTAGAAATTTGCTGCTTTTCTTCTTCTTGTTCTTTTTCCCATAATACCTGTTCTTCTGCATTTCTTCTATGAACTATTATTTCGTACTTCTTTGTTGTCATTTTATTTTCTGCTGTTACTTCTACTATTATTCTATTATCTCCTATTTGTAATTGCTGTCCTCCTTGTACATTTACAGTTGCACTTAAGCTCTGCGGAATTGCCAATATTTCTAGTGCTTCTATTTCCTTTGCTAATTCTACTGTATAGTGGGTAATATTAGCATCAAACTCTGGTGTTAATGTTCCTTGCCTAATAGCTAATGTTTCTAAATTTGCGTTAGCTTGTTCTTTTTTGGGTGTATTGGTTACATAAATGGTGTAAACCTCTGTATTCGTTTTATCTGCTGATTGTACTTCTATTTGAATCGTGTTCATTCCTTGTTTTATGTTAGTATTGCCCATTATCGTTACAGTAGCTTCTTGGTTTTGCGCAATAGCCGTAACATCAATATTTGTTATTTCTTCTGGTACAGTAAGATAGTATTCATGAATATCTGGAGAAAAATCTGGACTAATACTTTCATATCCTAGGCGCATAACAGCCAGTTTTGCTGTAGTTGTATCTGCTATTTGCCACTGTGCTATCTCGTTATTTTCTTCTGCCAGTTGGAGTTTTTCTTGGCCTATTTGTAGTTCTATATTTTGGGAAGAAATTTCTAGTTTCGTTCCATCTTCTCTGTAAAAATCTCCTGTGACAACTATACTTGCTGTTCCTTCCTGTTTTGCTCTAAAGATAAAACCTCCTATCTCTAAATTAGATACATTTTTCCCATTGCTACTTACCCAAGTATATAATACTCTACCTTGCGATACATTAGCATTTTCTGGTCCTCTCCTATATTCTAATTTATTTTGGTCCCATACAATTTCTAAACTAAGCGCTGCCACAGGAGCCTCTGGCAAAAGAATATTGATTTCTGTTTGTTCTTCTAATTCTATTTTTTGTTTGCTCGGCACAATACTCATTTGGATTTGTGCCATTGCTGGTGTGCAAAATACTACTAAGCTACTTATCACTCCCAATACTAATATCACAATACATTTTTTCATAATGTCTCCTTTCTTTGTTCAATTTGTTGTATTTCTAAAATGTGTTTTTGAATTTGTAAAGAATCAAAAGAAGATGGATTTTTCCCATTTTTGCTTGTATTCCCTGCTATACGAAATGCTCCTTGTAGTTCTTCTATTTCTAGTATATGCTTTTGTAGGACTAATAAGTCAAAGCTATTAATTTTGCCATCTCCACCCACATCTCCATAAATTACTCGTATAATGAACATGTAGTCCATTATACATTTTTTTATTCTTAAATCCAT
>CAKNOI010000002.1 GCA_930990125.1 uncultured Clostridiaceae bacterium
TTTTTTAGATAAAAATTATGTAGGCATTTTGCCTACATTAATTTTACACTAACTTCTATTTTCTGCTTTTGGTATACTACTTTTCCAAATTTAATTTCGTTTGCTTTTTTCTGTAATTCCATAATAAAGATTGGTAAAATAGAAATTCCTATTGTATACAACCATTGTACATTGGTAAGAGGGGTTAAATCAAATAAATTTGCTATTGGTGGTAGGATAACAACAATGGTTTGCAAGATAACTCCTATTAGGAAAGCTCCTACTAGATATTTATTTTCTAAAAGATTGGTTTTAAAGATAGAATCCTCGCTTCTTAAATTAAAACTATGTACTAGCTCTGATAATCCTAATACCACAAATGCCATTGTTCTTCCTACTTGTAATCCATATAAATTATTTCCTAAACTAAAGGCAAATAAGGTAAGCATACCTATCATAGTACCTTCTATAAAAATTTTTCCCCATAGTCCATCTGCAAAAATTCCTTTTTTTGGGTCACGTGGCTTACGGTTCATAATGTCTTTTTCTGGTGGTTCTAATCCTAATGCAATAGCAGGTAGCGAGTCTGTTACTAAATTAACCCATAATAGCTGAATGGCAAGGAGTGGCGATTTTAACCCTAACACTAATCCTAAAAAGATGGTAACAATTTCTCCTATATTAGTAGCAATTAAAAAATGTACGGCTTTTCGAATATTTTCAAAAATATTTCTTCCTTGTTTTACCGCCTCTACAATGGTAGTAAAATTATCATCTGTTAAAATCATATCAGAAGCATTTTTGGCTACATCGGTTCCGTTTTTTCCCATAGCAATCCCTATATCTGCATTTTTAAGAGCAGGGCTATCGTTTACGCCATCTCCTGTCATAGCAACTACAGCCCCTGTACTACGAAATGCTTTTACTATTCTTACCTTATGTTCTGGAGATACTCTTGCAAATACAGAATAGCGCATAATGTTTTTTCGTAAATCTTGCTCCGAAATATGGTCTAGTTCTTCTCCTGTTACACTTAGGTCTTTTTCCTTTAAGATTCCTAATTCTTTTGCAATAGCTCTTGCTGTTAAAATATGGTCTCCTGTAATCATTACAGTTTTAATGCCTGCTCTTTTACAGGTTGCTACCGCTTCTTTTACTCCTTCTCTTGGTGGATCTATCATTCCAATCAGCCCTACAAAAATTAAATCTTCTTCCAAACTACTGTTGATAGCATTTGGCATGGTTTCCATTTCTTTATACGCTACTGCAAGAACACGCAATGCTTTATTTGCCATTTCTTGATTTTTTCTTTGTATGCTTTCTTTATCTATTCCTGTTAAAGTAGAAACTTTTCCATTTTGCTTTACTCTTGTACAATGTTCTAACAATACATCTGGTGCACCTTTGGTTATTACCAAATATTTTTCGTTTAATTTGTGAATGGTTGACATCCTTTTACGTTCTGAATCAAATGGAACATCTGCTACCCTCTTCTTCCTGTTATATAATTCTTCTTTATTAATTCCATGGTCTAATGCACTATTTACAATAGCTACTTCTGTTGCCTCGCCTTTTGCTACTACTCTTCCGTTTTGATATTCCAATTCCGTATCCGTACACATACAAGCAAGCTCTAATACTTCTGTTCCTGCTGCATAATTTGTTCCATTTGTCCATTCTACTACTTGCATTTTATTTTGTGTTAGTGTTCCTGTTTTATCAGAGCAAATAACACTACTACTACCTAAAGTTTCTACTGCTGGCAAACGACGAATAATGCTGTTTTTCTTTGCCATTTTTGTTACTCCAATAGAAAGCATAATGGTAACAATGGCAGGTAATCCTTCTGGAATTGCTGCTACAGCGAGTCCAACCGATGTCATAAACATTTGAATTGGTTCAATTTTTTTCATAATTCCTATGATAAATACCACTACACAAATGAGTAAACAACCAATTCCCAACACCTTTCCAACTTCTGCTAACTTTTTTTGAATTGGTGTTTCTGGTGTCTCTTCGTTTAAAATCATACCTGCTATTTTTCCTACATTGGTTTGCATTCCCGTATCACATACAATGGCTTCTCCATGACCATTTACCACAATGGTAGTAGCAAATGCCATGTTAAGGGTATCCCCAAGCGCTACTTTTGGGTTTAGCATAATCTCTTCCTTTTTTTCTACCGGAACGGTTTCTCCGTGTTAAAGCAGATTCTTCTATTTTTAGATGGGAACTAGAAAGTAATCTACAATCTGCAGGAACATAATTTCCTGCTTCTAATAGAACAATATCTCCTGGTACCACTCTTTTACTTTCTATGGTTTGTAACTTTCCATTACGCCTTACCTTGGCTACTGGTGCAGACATTCGCTTTAAAGCTTCTAGGGATTTTTCTGCCTTGCTTTCTTGTATTAAGCCAATAATAGCATTTAATACAACAATAGCAATAATGATAATAGAATCCAAATAATCATGAGATCCTTCCCATTTACTAACCAAGGCAGAAAGAATAGATGCTGCTATTAAAATAAGAATCATAAAATCTTGAAACTGTTTGAAAAAACGTATTACTATACTTTCCTTTTTCTTATCTTTTAGCTTGTTTTCTCCATATTGTTGTAATCTTTTTTCTGCTTCTTCTTCCGTTAATCCTTTCTTTACGTCTACTTTTAGCTTTTCTGCAACTTCGTTTGCAGACATTGTGTGCCACATAACATACATCTCCTTTGTACAAGTTTTACTAATATATATGCTTGTACCAAAAAAGTATTCCTACCGGTTTTGCTTTTCACCTTTTTTTGCTCTTAACATAATATATAACGAGGTGAAAATTCATGATAATAGAATTACTACTACTTAGCCTTTCTGTAAGTATTGATTCTTTAGGAATTGGTATTACATACGGGCTAAAAAACACCAAAATCACTACTATTGCAAAATTTATCTTATGCCTTATTTCTATTCTCATCACTACGCTTTCTCTTTCTTTAGGAGATTTTTTATCCTATTTTCTTCCAAGTAACATTGCTACTTGGCTAGGAAGTTTTTTGCTCATAGGAATGGGGTTTTTTCTGCTATTTGAATGTTTTTCCACCAAATCATCTAAAACTCCTATTACACCTTCTACCAATTTGGAACCTAGTATTCATGAATTTGTTATTCATTCTTTAGGAATGACAATTCAAATTATAAAAAACCCTATTTCTTCTGATATGGACGGTTCAAAAAAGATTGATGCAAGAGAAGCCATTTACTTAGGTTTTGCTCTTTCGATGGATTCTTTATGTATTGGAATAGGAAGCAGTATTTTAGGTGTTTCTTCTTTCCTATTTCCTCTTTTGGTCGCCTTTTTTCAGCTTTGTTTTCTTTCTCTTGGAGGGTTATTGGGAAAAAAAATAATCCGAAGCCTACCTGTTTCTGATAAGCTTTGGAATTCTATTTCCGGTATTTTGTTAGTAGTAATAGGGATATTAAAACTTTTTGCTTTCTAATGAAAAAGGAATGTGTAGAGATGTTATTCCTACACATTCCTTGTTTTTATTTACTTATTGTTTGTTCATTTTCATGGATAATAGTTTACTAATACCGTTTTCCTCCATTGTAATTCCATATACCGTATCTGCTGCTTCCATGGTACCTTTACGGTGAGTAATTACTAAAAACTGTGTTTCTTTTGAGAATTTTTTTAGGTATTCTGCAAATCGATAGACATTCACATCATCCAATGCTGCTTCAATTTCGTCTAATACACAAAATGGAGCTGGATTTATTTTTAAAATAGCAAAAAGAATTGCAATAGCTGTAAATGCTTTTTCTCCACCGGATAATAACATCATATTTTGCAATTTTTTGCCTGGTGGTTGTACTTGTATATTAATTCCACATTCTAGCAAATTATTTTCATCTTCTAACACAAGCTCTGCTTTTCCTCCACCAAATAGTTCTCTAAATACTTCTCCAAAGTTTTCATTAATTTTAGCAAATTGTTCTTTAAACTGTTGTTTCATCGTATTGGTCATATCTAAAATAATTTTTCTTAATTTACTTACGGCATCTTCTAAATCTAAACGTTGTTCACACATAAAATCATAACGTTCTTTGGTTTGCTTATATTCTTCAATAGAATCTAAGTTAATAGAGCCTAAGTCTTTTATTTGGTTTCTTAGAGTTGTTACTTGTTTTTGGGTACTTACTATATTTACTGGTTTTTCATAGTTTTCTGCATTGTTTGGTGTTAACTCGTATTCTTCCCATAAATGCCCTATTATTTCTTCTAAGTCTTGCCCTAGTTTTGTCTTTTTCACATCTAATTTTACAATTTGTGCCTTTATTTCTTCTATCACTTCAAATTGTTCTGTAATAGCATCTTCTATCTTTTTTAAACTCTCTCCTATTGTTACTTTTTGTTCTTTATAAGAAACAACTTGACTAGAATTTTCTTTTGTCTTTTCCTCTATTTGTGCAATGGTAGCTCTTAGTTCTATCTTTTCTTGTTCTAAATTTTTATTTTCCTGTTCTAGATTTTTTATTTGATTTGTCTTGTTTTCTAGTACTTTTTGATGGGTTTGAATTTCTTTATTCATTTGTTCAATGACTTCTTGCATCGAAGTTCTACTTTCATCAAACGAAGAAACAGAAATTTTTAAGTTTGTAATATCAAAATTTAAATCGTCCATTCTTTTTTGATTGTCTTTATTTAAGGTACTAAATTTTTCTACTTCTAAATTCCATTCTTGTATTTGTGCTATTCTTGTTTCCATTTCTAAGTTGGCATCTAATTTTTCTTGAATGAAACGATTTTTTTCTGCTACCGCATTTTCTTTATTTTGTTTTAGTTTTTCATATTTAGCCTCTAATTTAGAAACAGTTTCTTCTATTTGCAATAGTTTTTCTTTTTGTGTTGCATAGGTAATATCAGAATTTTGTAATAATTTTTCTAAGTTTTCAGCTTCTTCTAGCATTGTTTGAATACCTGAGATATAGTTTTCTTTTTCTTGTTTTATGGTTTCTTCCTGTTTCTTTTTTTCTTGTATTTCTTTTTCTAAAGACTCAATTTCTCTTCCTCTTCCTAAGATATTAACTGTTTTAGGAGCAATAGAACCACCTGTAATACTTCCAGAAGGATTAATAATATCACCTTTTACGGTAATAATACGAAATGCGTAGTTATTTTGCTTTGCCAAAATAGTAGCAGTATCTAGGTCTTCTACTACCACTGTTTTTCCTAATAAATATTGCATAATAGCTTCATACTTAGGGGCATAGGTAATAAGGTCTGATGCAATTCCAATTACTCCAGTTAGCCCATTTAAAATCATTCTATCTATTTTTTTACCTTTTACTGTAGTAATCGGTAAAAATGATGCTCTACCTAAATTATTTTTACGCAAATATTCTACTAATCTTTTGGCATCTTCCTCTGTTTGTGTTACAATATTTTGCAAACTTGCTCCTAAAGCCATCTCTATTGCAGTTTCATATGGTTGTGGAACAGAGATTAAACTTGCAACAACACCTTCCATTCCCTGTTTTACATTTGCATCTTTTTCTGCTGCTAATAACAAGGACTTCACACTTTTGTTATAGCCTTCTTTTTCTCGTTCTGTTTCTTGTAAAAATTTTAATCTAGCATCTTTCATACGTATTTCATATTGCATAGACGAAATTTTTTTATCATATTCTGCTATGGTATGTGCGCTTTGTTCTTTCTTTTGTTGCATGTCTTCTAAAGTAGCTACAAATTCATTTCTTTTTTTCTCTATTTGTTCAAATTGATTTGCTATTTCACTTTTTTCTAATCGGTTAGCATCTAGTTCAGAAATGGTTTGGTCCCACTCTGTTTGTAAGCTTTTTTCTTGCTTTTCTAGATTTATAATATTAGCTTCCAAACTACTAATTGTAGAAGTTAATTCATATTTAACATCCATATTTTTATTGATGTGTGCCTTTTTTTCTTCTATTTCTCTTTCTTTAGCCGATAATTTTTGGGTTAGTTCTGCCAACTCTTGTTCTTTTAGTAACAATTCTTGCGTAAATTTTTCTTTGTTTTGTTCCAATGTTTCTTGCTTTACTATTTTTTGCTGTTTTTCTTGCTCTAATTCTTGTATACGTACTTTTGCCTCTTCTATTTCTTGTTTATATTGCACCTCGTTTTTTTGGTTATTAGCAATTCTCTCTTCTGCAAGCCCAATTGCAGAATTTAGCTTTTCCTTTTCTTTTTCCCCTTCTAATCCCATTTGTTGCATATTTTCTATTTGTTCTATTAAAGAGTCTAATTGTTGCTGTAATTCTTCTTTCTTCGTACGAATTTGTCCCATTTTTTGGTCTGATTCTTCTTTTTGGGTAGTCAAAATATCTTCATCTTGTTCTACTTGCTTTAGTTTTTCTTGAGTAGATTCGATATTAGCTATAAACAACCCCACTTCTATTTTTTTGAGCTCTTCACGCAAATTTAAAAACTGCTTTGCTTTTTCGGATTGTGCCTTTAGTGGTTCTATATTACTTTCTACTTCAGAAAGAATATCATTAATACGTAGTAAGTTTAATTTGGTTTGTTCCAATTTTTTTTCTGATTCTACTTTTCTAGTACGATACTTTACAATTCCTGCTGCTTCTTCAAAAATATGTCTTCTATCTTCGGATTTATTACTCAAAATTTCGTCTATCTTTCCCTGTCCTATAATAGAATATCCATCTTTTCCTATACCAGTATCCATAAAAAGTTCTAAAATATCTTTTAGACGACAAGGAACCTTATTAATAAAATAGCCAGTCTCACCACTACGAAATATTTTTCTAGTTACTGTTACCTCTAAATATTCAATAGGAAGCTTTCCATCACTATTATCAAACACTAAAGAAGCTTCCGCAAATCCTAAAGATTTACGGTTTTGTGTTCCTGCAAAAATAATATCTTCTGCTTTTGCACTTCTAAGAGATTTCATACTTTGTTCTCCTAGCACCCAACGAATAGCATCCGAAATATTACTTTTACCAGAACCGTTTGGTCCAATTACAGTAGTAATTCCCGGCATAAATTCTAATACAGTTTTATCGGCAAAGGATTTAAATCCTTGTAATTCTAATCTTTTTAAATACATGTTATCACCTTGTTTTATCAGCTTAAAGCTATTTTACTTTCTTTGTTTATCTTATCCTAAAATCCACAAGAAATCAATATTTAGCCTAAAAAATAACCAAATATCTCTTTTTTCTAGATTACTTGGTTATTTTTATTTAAAAATATTCTTTATGCTATTTATTATTTTTTGGAAAATATTTTCCTCTTCATCCATTTGTATTTTTTCGCTACTTGGTTCTACATAATCCTTTTTTGGAAGATTAACGTATACTGTTTGCTTTGTTGTTAACTTTTGCATCCCATTTTCTTTTGCTGCTTGTTCTACATTTTTTAAGTTCAAACTGTTTTCAATAGAAACGGTTAACTGTTCATTTTGCTTTTTTACTGCATTTAGGTTTTCTTTTAATTCTTCTACTTTATTAAAGTTTTCCGTAATTAGGGAATTTCGATAGCTTATGGTAATAAGAACAGCGAAAGCAATAAATACATATAATACTGTTTTTGCTTTTTTCTTAGACTCTTCGCTTTTGGTAATTTTTTTGTTCTTGGTATGAGAATTTGCCTGTTCCTTCTTTTTAGGAAGTTTTCTAGAATCTGTCTTTTTTTTCTTGTTTGGAATATATTCTGGTTCTAATTTTCTAGGGCTTGTCTCATATTCATATCTTACCATAAGTATCTCACCTTCTTTCTTTGGTATTTTTCTTTTTTACTCTTTTTCAAAAATTCTAAGTTTTGCACTTTTAGCTCTAGGGTTACTTATTATTTCTTCTTCCGTAGCCACTATTGGTTTCTTATTAATTATTTTTCCCAATCTCTTTGCCCCACATACGCAATATGGTAAATCTTTCGGGCATTCACATTTTCCACTTGCCTTTTCATATGCTTTTTTTACAGCTCGGTCTTCTAGCGAATGAAATGTAATAATACATAACCTTCCATGGCTTGCTAAACAGTCTACACAATCTGCAACCGTTTGCATTAGAGGTTCTATTTCGTTATTTACTTCAATACGTATTGCCTGAAAAGTTCTTTTGGCTGGATGCCCATCTTTTTGCATTGCTTTAGGAATAGATTTTTCTATAATAGATACCAATTCTTTGGTAGTAACTATTTCTTTTTCTTTACGATAGGTACAAATATTTTTTGCAATTCTTTTTGCAAATCGTTCTTCTCCATATTCCCATAAAATACGGCTAAGGTCTTCTTCTGTATACTCATTTACGACATTTTTCGCACTAAGTGGCTGCATTCTATCCATACGCATATCTAATGCATTTTCTCCAAGATAGCTAAATCCTCGATTTCTTTCATCTAGTTGATAAGAAGAAACTCCCAAATCTAGTAAAATGCCATCTACTTTTTCAATAGCAAGTTCTGCTAAAATTGTTTTCATAGCATCATGGTTTCCATGGATAAAACTTACATTAGAATAGGAAGCTAGCAGTTGTTTAGAAGCTTCTAAAGCTTCTGTGTCACGGTCAATACCAATAAGTCTACCTTTGATAGATAGTTTTTTTAAAATTTCACTACTATGTCCTGCTCCTCCCAGTGTACCATCTACATAGATTCCATCTTCTTTTATTGATAATCCTTCTATGGTTTCCTGTAATAGCACAGGAATATGTTTAAATTCCAACTCACACCTCTTAGACTATTTTTTAAGTGATAGCATAAGCAGTTGGCACTTAAGACAAATACCAACTGCGATGCTTTTTCTTTTGTACTTTTTTCTTCTTTCGTTTTTTCCTTTTCTTTTGTTTCAGAATTTCTATGCTTCTTTCTTTTGTATGTATTCTATCTTTTGCATATTCATCACTTTTGTTTGTCTGCAAATTTCTTTTGCATTTTGGAATCTTTTGTTTTATTTTTCTTAGTTTTTTATCTTTTGTTTCTTAAACACTAAGTTTTTCTCTTTTGTAATTTTCTTCTTTTGTTCCCTTTTACTTTCTTTTGTATCTTCGTATTCTTTGGTTATTTATATAAACTTTTAAAAAAGTTATATACCTAACATTGTCATGTTTTCTGCAATTTCATCAGCAGAAATATTTTCTTCGTTACTGTATTCTTGCCATTTTTCTTTATTCCATATTTCTAATCTTGTCCCAACTCCTATAATAACAACATCTTTTTCTAAAGATGCATATTGTCTTAAGTTAGCAGAAATTAGAAATCTACCTTGCTTATCTAGCTCACATTCTGTTGCACCAGATAAGAAGAAACGTACAAAGTCTCTGGCATTTTTATTGGTTAGTGGAAGTGTTTTTAGTTTTTCTTCAAAGTTAGACCATTCGGTTAATGAAAATACAAATAAGCAACTGTCTAAGCCTTTTGTTACAATAAAACTCTCACCTAAATCTTGTTTTAATTTAGATGGCATAATGAGTCTTCCTTTGGCATCTACAGAGTGCTCATATTCTCCTATTAACACTTAGTCTCACCTCTTTATCTTTTTCTACCACTTTTCACCACTTTGTACCACTTCATTTACAGTTTAATATAAAAATAAAAATAATGCAAGTGTTTTTTGAAAATTTTTAAAAATTTTTCCACATTTGCATTATTTTTTTCTGCGTCTATCCACAGTTTATACTCTATTTTTATTTTATGTATTCCTATGTATTTACATTTGTTCCATTCTGTTAAGATGTTGTTTCTAATTTATTTTACTTCTCTTGCTTTTACAATAACCCTTTTCGAACTGTCATTATTACAAGTAATTAGGGTTACTTCTCTAGTTCCTCCCGTTTCTTGATTAGTACAATCCGTGTTTTCATGGTCTACCATATATTTATCATATACTGCATACTGAACAGTGTTATCTAATAAATCGGTAATTTCTATAATATCTCCATTTTCTAGAGTAGGTACTTTACTAAAAAATTTATCATTTAAATAGTTGTGGCCTGCAATACAAAGGTTCCCTACTTCGTTTGGTTCTGCTCCCCAAAACCAGCCAGGAGAAATCTTAAGTAATGCTTCGGTAGAGTCATTTAAAATAGGGTAATCTACACCAATTTTAGGAATACGGATGGTTCCCATAGAATAATATTTTTCTCCATTACTAGCGGTACGCCATACAATTTTTTCGGACTTCTTTTCTTTTAGAATATCCTCTACCGTACGCTCTTGCAATGCTTCTTCTTCTTCGGTAAGTCCTGTATTATCTCCTAATGCTACTACAATAACACTATTTTTTTCAGAGCTAACCATATTTTGCTCTTGCATGCTCGCTAAAATTTCTTTTGAAACCGCTTCACTTCTATTTTTATCATATTCTGCGTAAATATAATAGGAGAATAATACACAAACACAAAAAGCACAAAAGCAAAAAAGCACTTTATACCATTTTCTTTTTTTCTTCATATCTGGGGTTACATATAATTTTTCTGTAACAAGAATCTGGTTCATATTATCCTCCTCTCTCTTTGATTTACTATTTTATTATATCATGTTTCCGTTTTCTTGGGAACTGTTTTTGTATATTTTTTTATTCCTATTCTTACCATATAAGTAAAGTAGTTTTGCCACATGCACTAGTTTGCTTTGCAAACCATGCATTCCTAGGAAACTTACTCCTTTAAAAAAACGTAACTGCCTTTAGAAGGCAATTACGTTTTTTTGTTTATTTTATTTTGTTAACACTTTTTTCTTAATGAACACAATTCCAATTCCTAATACTAGGATTGCTCCTATTGCCATTGCTACGTAGTTATAAATATGTGCATCACCTGTTGGTGGTAAAATAACTACAGTTTCTGTCCAATCAGTGTCATGTTCTTGTGGATTTGCAGTTGGTACTTGGTTACCAGGAATTGCTTCGTAATCTCTTCTACCTGCTGTATTAGAGAATTGTGCAATTTCTGCAATGTTGTCATAGGTTAGGTCATCACTTTCGTTTTCTGGTGAAATTAACTTAGATAAAGTTAGTTTTACCGTTGCTTCGTTTTGTCCTTCTTGGATTGAACGATAGTTGCTTGGAAGTAGTTTTGTATTTTCTAATGACCTTGTTTGGATTGTTGTAATGTTTGGAATAGTAATGTCATCGTTTACTGTGCTGTATCTATCTCCTTTACCGGTTCCTGTTCCTTGGTTCTTGATTTGAATGTCATTTAAGTTTTGTTCTGCTCCGGTATTTGTTCTTACAACATCCCAGTTCTTGCCATCTGCATTGTTATCCTCTTTTCTAAAGGTTAAGTTGTCGTCTACGTAATCAATAATCTTATCTACATTAGTTGTTACTATTGCAGTAGAATTACTATTCTTTCCTGTGTAGTAGGTTTCACCTAAGTACTGTCCTACACTTGTTAGATTATTCATTACTGGTAATTCTTCTTTTGACCTAGACCAAATGTTGTCCATAAATTCTTTTTGATTTGCTGCTACGGTATCTACCTCACCATCATTGATAACCGTCATATCGTAGTCTATGGTTATCGTAGCACCTTGCATTAAGTTTGCATCCATGAAGATAGTAATAATATTTTTGATTTGTGCTTTACCATCATTTTCTGCATAGTACTGATAGTATGGAATTTGTGGCGTTGGTCTTTGTACGTTTTGTGATAAGCCATTTGCAGTATCTATTAATACTGTTCCATCTGCCAACGTTACTTTTAATCCAGTAATATCTTTTCTAAATTTAATATCAGATTTTGGTCTTTCTTCTAGTCCAAAGTCAATATTGCTAATCACATACTCTTTGTTCTTCTCTTCATTGATTACAGCCTCTCCTACCTCGCTTGCAGAATAGCTATCATTTTCAATAGCTGCTTTATTGTTATAATGCTCTACTTCAATATTGATTTTTGCGGTATCTGCATACATCCAAGTGTTATTAATTAACTCTCTTCTTAAATCATCTAAGGTTTCACCTGCTGCTTGGTTAATATCTGGAGAACTATTATTGGTTACAGTTCCATTAATGTTTTGTCCTCCTAGTACACTTGCATTTTGTAAGTTTGTTCCTGTTGCACCATGAGAAGAAAGTACATTTGCAATATGGTTTTTAATGGTGCTAGAGTATTGAATTACCTTTAATCTTTGTGTTTCATTATCTTTCGCATCTGAAATTCTTACATCATTTCCATTAATTTTATCTTCAAAAGAGTACCATTCATCATTTAAGGTAGATGGATTGTTTTGGTCATAGTTTGCATCTCCTACATAGTTTTGGTATGCTGTAGATTTATAATCTTGACCATTGTAAGAAATATCATTTGCTCCTGTTACTCCATCTAATACATTTGGATTAGATGAGTTTGCTAGTATTGTTTTTGCTGTGTCACCATATTTGAATCTTACAATAAAGTTACCAGAAACAAAGGAGTGGAACTTATATTGTCCTGCTTCCATGCTGTCAAAGGTTTGTAGTTTTCTTTCATTTTCTGCTACACCATCGTCTCCATTTGCAGAAGATTGTACATCACCATGGTTATCTAGGTAACGATAGGTTGTCTCACCTGTTGACATCTCTCTCCAAATGTATTCATAGGTTCTCTTTTCACCATTTGGATTATTTGGATCTACTGGAAGTGTTACTAATTCTACTAATTGTACAGTAACACCATTTACTGGCTTGTCATTTGCATCTCCAGAAACACCATTTCCTACTGCTTGACCGGTTTCTAAGGTGTTTGTTTTTTCATCTCTCCAAACATATCCTGTCATAACTCTTTCTTCTCCGGTATCTCCTCCTGGGTCATCTACTCCTCCAGAAGAGTGTAAAGTAATGTTAATTCCTGGTGCATTATCTTCGTCATCTTCAAAGTCGTTATTAGCATTTTTAATACTATCTTTAGAAGGTGGTACTAAGTTTCCTGGGCTAGAATCGGTATCAATTTTTCCTAAACTATCTAATGAGCTTGGGTCTCCGGTAGAGCCATGTTCAAAGGTAGAGTAAGAATAAATTTCTGCCAAGTTTTGTTTTTCTCCTAAGATAACAGCTTGTGTTAATTCATAAGAGGTTCCTGCATCAGAAGTTTCTACTACTGATTCTGCTTTTTCTACTTCAAAGGTTACATATAAGTCTATCTTATCTGCTGGTTCTAACATTTCAGAACCAATAGAATCTGTGTGCATTACATTGTATCCATTATCTGTAGTTGCTCCCCAAGGTGCGGTAGCTTCCCAAACAGCCTCTTTTACATTGGTTCCATCTATTTCTTGGGTTAATGGATTTACTTTGGTATCTGCTGGTGCATTCTTCATATAGAATGGTTTGCTTGCAATCTTAGTTCTGGTTGCTATTTCACTATTTCCATCTTTAATTAATCCGTATTCATCTTGTGTTACTAAACGATACGTATCATCAAAGTAGTCTACGATAGTATTAATAGTACCAGCGTCTAAGTAAGATTCATTAGATACTGTAATACGATAGGTTACAAATACTTTTAATTCTCTATCTTGGATAGAAAGCATAGTAGATAAGTCATCGTATTTTGGTGTGCTTTCGTATTGCGCTCTCATGGTTGCTAGCATTTCACCAGTATTATTATCATTTACATCAATTCTATCTCCGGCATCTGGTTCTATTACGCCATGGTCAATGTAATCGGTAATACGATAGTTGTAGTCTGATTTATAAATTGCTCTGTTGTAGATAATGTCGTTTTGTCTTGCATTAATTTCATCTCTTGATACATCTAATCCCTTAATAGTAGTATTTAAACTGTCTAAGTCAACACTTTGTTCTATTCCTTCTTTTTCTGCATATCTAGAATTGTAACGATATTGGATTAATTTTTCATTTACCGTAATAGTAGAACTATATACGTCTTTTCTTAAGGCAAAGTCTGCTTTCGCTCTTTCTATTAATCCTAAGTTAACATGTTCTATATATGGATATACAGAATGGTAGGTTACACCTGCAACAACACTAGTAATATCAATACCTCTGGTGGTTCCTTTATGTTGTTGGTTAATATAAATTTCTTTGTCTTGTGGATAGTATGCCCCTGCATTTAATGTAGTAGCCTCAAAAATTGCTTCTTTATTAGTTACATCATTAAAGGCAATTAGGTTTAATTCTGAGCCATCAAGCGTACACGTTAAGCCACCCGACTTGTTATGCGCCTCTCCATACTCACCATGTCCTGCACCTGTTCCGGAAATAGTATGGAATTTGTTATTAAACTCTGTTCTTCCACTTTCTGCTGCTTTTGAAGTATTTAGTGCTAGTTTGTTGGTATCATATTGTCCTGCAATAAACATAATACCATTGTACTCAAAGATAACATTGTATTGGTCTGCTGGAATTTGTTTAAATTCATATTTTCCGTCACTTCCAGTAATAACACTATCACTATGTCCAGAATATAATCCTTCAATAGTAACTTTTACACCTTGTAACATGGTATCTTCTCCATCTAGAATACCGTTTACTTCAAACTCTTTTCCTGTATGAGCATCGCTCCATACTTCTCCACCCATATCTAAGGTAATATCTACTTCGTCTTTTCCTTTTAGCTCTTCTTCTCCTTCTGTTCTTTCATATTTTAGAATTTTACCTAGTGGTTGTCCATAATCATCTTCTGCCGTGATTGGAGATGCTTGTAAGTCTAAACCATTTTTTGTTACTTCTACAATAATATCTTCTGTATCATCTGGTTCTTCACAGAATAATCTTCCTGTATCTTCATCTACTTCTTGTTCACATCCATCATGATGTCCATGATTATGATATGTTGTTTCATAAACTTCTTTATCATATTTTGCTACCATATAAAGTGCATAAGCTTGGTATGCTTGTATTTCTGCTTTTGCATCTTGTAAATATTTAAATTCTACATTTAAAGTTACTTTTTGATGGTCTACTAATTGGTCATATGGTACTTTTACATAAAATTCTTCTCCTGGTTTTGGGAAGTTTGGAACACCACTTTCGCTTTCTCTATGGGTATAAAAATCTGGTTTAGATTTATAATAGATAATATTGTCTATTACTTCATCATCTTTTACAATAGAAGTTACATCAATTCTTTCCCCATCAGCTAATAAGTACATATTGCTAATTCCGCTAAAGTGAACGTCTCCATAATATCCATAATCATAGTTAAGTACATATGGTCCTATTAAATAGTAATCCCCAATATTTACTCTAACTTCTACATTGCTAGAAACATCTGCAGGGTTTAGACCATCTTGAACTTTTTCCCAGAATCCACCTTTGTTGTCATAGTCTCCTCCATATGCTTTGGCTTCTTCTGTGTATTGTTGTGATCCATATTGTGATAAGTGGTCTCTCCACTCAAGTGCCCATAACTCTTCGTTTAACTTAAAATCTCTTTGTGTGATTTGGTATTCACTAATAACATAAGCAATGTTTACTGGAGCTTGATTTAGAACTAAGCTTTGATAAATGGTGTTAATTCTTACCATTGCTGCTATTCCTCCTAGTTTTGCTCCTCTTGCAGTACAGCTTTGTACTCCCACCATATTTTGTTCAAATCTGTCCATTGCATCAACATTTTTTACTGCTCCATCGTAAGGATTATCTTGTAAATAAGAATTGGCATTCGCATTTCCATAATCCTCACAATATTCATATCCAGATAAGTCTCCATTTTCTGTCACCGGTATCCACAAATCTGCAGTACTGGTGTACTCATTGGTAGAAGCATATGTTTTGTCCCATGCTGCATATACTTGTGATACAGATAAAGACAGTAGTAAAATACCTAATACAATAGAGGTTATTATTTTTACTTTTCTATTCATAGCTTCCTCCTTTCTTTATTTCCCTTTATGTAATACATATTTTTTTATACTAAAGATACCTACACCTAGTATAGCAATAGATGCTATTGTAATTGCGGTATAGAGTACCACGGTACCAGTTTCTACAGAAATTAGGACATTGGCTGTTCCATAATCATCTTCTGTCTCCACTTTATTTGCTGGTGTTGAGTCTGTATCTTCTAAGCCTTTTTCGTTATAGCTTTCGTAAATTTCTGCATTGTTATTTACCATACCTACGTTGTCACCTGTCATTGTTTTAGTTAAGATAAGGGTAAGTTCTTTGCTTTGTCCTGGATTAATTACTGTATTTGCTAAACTTGAGTTATATACATTTCCGTTGTCAGATAAGTACCAATCTTTATTTAATTCTGAATTAAATTTCATGCCACTTGGTATATAATCTACTATTTGTTTTGCATATCCTGGTACTGCTCCTGTGTTGGTAATTACTATTTTGTATTTAATAATAACATTAGAACCTGCAACATCTTTTCTGTAAATATCTACTTTTGCCATCGTTGTTTTATCTTCATAAGTATATTCTTTGGTTCCTTTGCTATTGCTTACCGTTACACTAGATACATATTTGTCTAAGCTTAAATCAAATTTTTCTGCTGTTACTAAACCAATATCAATATTTCTTACATTTTCTCCAGCTACGGTAATAGTATCACTTACAGCTCCATTTTGAATTTTTCCTCCAATGTTAATTTTCATTGCAATAGCATCAGAGTTTGCATCATCGGATACTCCTTGTTTACGATATTCTGCTAAATCGTAATTACTTAAGTCTGGTAAAAATACAATCATATAGGTTCCATTTGGTACACCATTAAAGGTATATTCTCCTTTTTCATTGGTAGTTACTATCATGGTGTTTCCATTACTATCTCTTATGATAGCAGATGTTGCTTTATCTAGTAGCATTACTTGTACACCACTTATTCTTTGTTCGTTTTCATCTTTTTTACCATCTTTGTTTTCATCTAACCAAGCGGTACCTGTAATTTTATAAGTGTTTGGTGCTGGTGTATTATCTCCACCTTGATTTCCTCCCTCATCACCAGTATTTCCTCCTTGGTGATTTTCTGCTACATATTCAATTACTTTACGTACACTATTAGAATTTACTGTATCAATAGCATTTCCACTTAAAGTTGCTGTGTTAATAATTTCTTTGTCCTCGGTACCATCTAATACATCTGCTCTTACTTTAATAGTAATTTCTAATGTTTCATTTGGTCCCATATCTCTTTGTAACATGACAGTTCTTCCACTAATATCGTATTTACTATTGGTAATATTTTGTTCTTGTCCATCTACAATGTTACGGATAATGTATTCGGTTCCTTGATAAGAAACTCCTTCTGGAAGTACATCTTCAAATCGGATACCAAATGCTTTGGTGTCAGAATTATTTTTAATGGTAAATTTATACGTAAATGCTTCTTTTTCTTTAATATATTCATTTCCTACTGTTTCTTGCTCTATGGTTACACTAATTTCTCTTGAATTTAACACTAATTCATTAGAAGTATGTTCTGGTATATTTTCCGCAGAGGCTACTGCATAACTTCTTAATTCTCCGTTTACTGTTCCTGCTTCTGCTACTGTTTCAATAAATACATGCTCTCCTGCAGGTAAACTTGGAATTGTAATTTCTGCTATGTTTTTATTACTTGTAATATTTTCTCTATCTTTTCCTTCCCCTGCTTTCCAAATAGAGCAATCGGTAACCGTTACATTTTCTGGTAAGTTTACTGTTACTTTTACATTTTTCATGTCTGTATCGGTTGTATTGGTTACTTGGGTATAATAAGAAATATCTGTTCCTTGTGTGAATACAAAGTCTGGTTCGTCTGCTGTATGAACAATTGTTAAATATCCTTTTTTGGCTACAATAGGATAGGTATTACTTGTTACTTCTTCTTTTAAGTTTTTAGCACCTAAACTTACTTGTGCTGAGATGTTATTTTGATATTCTTCATCTTTGTGAGTATATTCTACCTTTTTGTATTCCGTAGCATCTCCTATTAAACTTGGTCCATCATAATCTGGGAAATCATCTATGTGTACTTTTTTACCATTTACCTCTGTAAAATGTTCTGGTTTTGTACAAATTAATTCATATGCAGAATCTTTATGTTTTCCTGTTGTTTGGTTAAAATGGTCTTTATTGGTACAAAACATTTCTGGTGTGATGGTATCTATGGTCATGTAAAATTCTACTTGTTTTGTTTCTCCTTTTGCAATAGTTCCTACTGTAACTGTACCATCCAAATTGTCAGAGAAAATACCATTTTGTTTATCATAATTTGTATATTTTACTCCAGCAATGGTTGGTAATTTTACTACTACCTCTTCTGCCTCTACATTTCCTGTATTTTTTACATTAGCATAGAAACGTACAATTTGTCCTTCACGAACTTGTGCATCTTTTTCAAGGTCTGAAGAAATGGTAACTTCTAATTTTGGACTTTCTCCAGTAGATACTCCAACTGTTGGTGCTGTTTTATCTTCTTCTATGGTACCTATTTCTGAGTTGTTATCATAATATACTTTATAAGTTCCATATGCTGCATTATCGGTTCCTAGTCCTTCTGGAATTTCTATATTGTAGCTAAATTCTATTTTAGCTCCATTTTCTATATCTTTATTTAATACGATTAAATAAGATTTTGCTTTTTCTATGCTTAAATCTTTGTTCCATCCATTTTGTGCAAGGTCTAAAGCTTGTGTAGCCTCACCATTTTCGGAATAGTATACGGTATAGTCTTTTTCTTCTATTCCTGCTGCCACTAATTTACTAATCATTTTACTATCAAAGGTTGTTCCTAAATCTTTATTAGTTCCTATTTCTTTGTTTCCTTTAAAAGGAATTCTTCCTAAGATAGAAACATTGGTAATTGTATTTCCTGTATTGTTTACCAAAGTTTGCTTCATAGTAGCTGCTCTATTTCCTTCTGTAATAGCAAGTTTTCCTGTTTCTGCTGTGTTGATAGCAGATACAGATTCTCCTGCATCGTAATTTACAATTTCGTTATTGGTTAAAATTTCGGTTGGTGCTAGTACTTTCACTTTAGCTTGTGCTGTTCCAATTTCAGCTCCGTTTTCATATCCTTGTGCACTTTGGTTGGTATAGTTTAATACGATATTCGTATCTTCAGATACTGCCATTGGGTCTAGTGTGATATCGGCATTAATAACCACTACTGGTCCCGGAACTACTTGTCCTATGGTATATCCTGTTTGTTTTCCTGAAAGTGTAACACGAATAACAGTATTTCCTTCCTCATTTACATAGGTTGCTGTATTTTCTATTTTTAATCCTTCTGGTGCTACTAGGTTAGAAGAATTAAATTTTACTGTTTTTACTGCTTTTGGTAATACTATTTCTAATACTGGTGCTTCATATAAATCGTATTTAGTAGAATCTGTTCTTAAAATTGCTTTTATTTCTACATTATTTACCACAGCAGTAGATAAGTTTGTTTTATTAATTTCTAAATCTGCTTTAGTATAGGTTTCTGTTAATGCAATCGTATCTTCAGAAGCAATTTCTGTATTTGCTAATGTTTCTACTTCATCCATTATTTTTGTAACATTTGCTTTTACTTTTACAGTTTTTAATTCTTTTGTTACTCCCATTGTATAAGGACTTTGACTAGAAATTGCTTTAATATGATAAATTTCTAGATTTCCCTCTTTTTGTGGTTTGCTTGTTTCTATTATTAAGCTAGATACTGTTTTATCTTGATAAACTAATATCATATTTCCATTGTCATCTGTTTGTGTATCTTTATTTAAAGTAAGTAATACTTTTCCAGTTCCATCTTTTATAGTAATAGTTCCTTCTTGTCCTAATATATCTAACATGTTATTTTTAGAAATAACTGTTTTTTGATAATATGTTGCTCCATTTCCAGAAAGTTCTTCTCCATTTTCTTTTACTAAAGTATCTTCTTGTCCTGTAAGTCTAATTCCTTCTAAGATAGCTGCATAACCAATATTTGCAGTCCAAGTTTCTTCAAAAACAGTGTCTACTTTATTTTCTACTGTATAATTAGCATACAAGTAACCTTTTTCTAAAGAATCTTGTTTTGCTTCCACTTTAATACTTGTTATGTCTTGAATAGTATTTGTTAACATTACTTCTTGCATTATTTGTTTGCTTTGTGTTGTACTATTATTTACTCCATCATACATTGTAATAGTACTATCTGCTGCTAATGTAATTTTATTGGTATTTGCCATTGCTTCTTGTGGATATACAAGTGTTACTAAAACTTCATCTTCTTTTTGTTTGTTTTCTCCTGCATATACAGTTCCATTTGCATCTGGTAAGTTTTCTACTTTTATTTTTAACTGTTGTCTCATAGTATCGTAACTCCAGTTGCTATCTTTTTGTAAAGCATATTGTTCTGCACTTAATCCATTGGTATATTCTGTTCCATTGCTAATTACATTTACATAGCTTGGAATTTGTCCATTTAATTTTGGTACTGTAAAGTCAATTTCTGTTTTTTGAATTGGTAAATTTCTTTGTACTTGTTCTTGTGCTTGTAACATAGAAGATGTAAGTTTTACTTGTAATAATACACCTTGTTCATTGGTTGTAGTAAAAGGTACATATTTGGTAACTTCTGCTGTAAGATTCGCTTCTCTGTTAGAAGTCCAACGAATTTCTACACTAGCTTCCTTTTTTACTTTTTCTTCTTTGCCTTGACTATTTACATAAGTTCCTTCTAGCACAAATTTATTTTTGGTATTCAAATAGTCTGTGGAAATTCTATTTTCAAAATTTGGTTTTATTTGAAGCTCTATGTTTTCTCTACTACCTTCTGTAATTTGATTTAGGCTAATGGTAGTATTATCTCCACTTGCTACTATTTGATTCTCATTTTTTATACTAAGAATGTCAAAATTTTTACTTTGTTCCTTTTCTATTCCTGCTATCGTAATTTTGGCATCTTTTAAATAGCCTTTATTAACTTGCACTATCATATGTACTGCATTTTCGCTATTACTATCTAGGGTTTGACTCGAATATTTGGTATTCTCATCACCTAGAAAAGCCTGGAATACAATAGCATTATCATTTTCTGCTGCTAAAACCTCTGCAAGTCCCAAACCCATATAGCTAATGTTTCCAGAGACCATGGTAATGGCGATAAAAGACATCAAAATCTTGGATAGTTTTTGTTTTATTCTCTTTATCATTTGACATTATCCTCCCTATTATTTATATACACTATTTATTATAACATTTTTCTTTGAAAATTCCTAGTAGTAAACATAAAAAAAATCATGTTTTTTGGGTTTTTTTATTACTTTTTTATTACGGATTTGGTTTTTACAGGTTATGTTTTTGTCTTATATTAAATTTGTGTTACAATCTTGTTATTTTCATTTTCCTTATTTCTCTTTTTTCGACATTTTCTTTTTTATTTTGCATTTTTGATATTATGTTTCCTTTTGTCTTTTTTATGGTAACTTCAATGTCCTATTAAATACATCATCAAAAAGCGAGATACCAAGTATTATTTCTGGTATCTCGTCATTTTTTATCTTCTTTTTTGTTCTATCATTTCTGCTAACCTTTTAAAATCTTCTATACTTAATGCTTCTCCTCGTATAGTTTCTGGTAATCCCAAGGTTTCTAAAATTTTCTTTCCTTCTTCTTTACTTGATAAAATATTTCCATTTACCAAGGTATTTAGTAACGTTTTTCTACGTTGACTAAATGCAGTCTTTATCATTGGAAAGAAGAGAGAGTCTGGTGCAAGGGGAAATAGTGGTTCCTTTCTTATTTTTAAATGAATTACTTCTGAATCTACCTCTGGCTCCGGAATAAAGGAGTCTTTAGGAACATCAATTACTTTTTCTCCTTCAGCATAATAATAAATTGTGTACGTAATAGCACCTGCTTGTTTTTGTCCTGGAATAGCAATAAATCTCTCTGCTACTTCTTTTTGCACCATAACAGTAATGCTTTCTATTTCTAGTTTTTGTTCTAATAAGTACATCATAATAGGCGAAGTGATATAATATGGTAGATTAGCCACTACTTTTACCGTTTGTAAGTTTGTATTTTTTTGTTTTTCTTCCCTAATTAATTTTGCTAAATCTACTTTTAAAATATCTTGCTTAATTATTTCCAAATTAGAATAAAGTAAGAAACGTTCTTTTAAAATTTGTAACATATTGCTATCTAATTCTACGCATACTACCTTTCCCGCGTTTTCTAATAGGGGTTTTGTTAAATTTCCAAGTCCTGGTCCAATTTCTATTACCAAATCTGTTTTAGAAAGTTTTGCTGCTGTTACAATGGCATTTACCACTTCGTCAGATATTAGAAAATTTTGACCCAATTTTTTATTGGCAATAATTCCATATTTTTTTAGGATAAATTTTGTTTCATCATATAATGTATTCATATTATAATTTTTCTCCACATTCTTTACAGAATTTTGCATTTCCTTCATTAATTGTTTTACACTTTGGGCATTCTTTTTCTTTTGGTTTTCCACAATTACTACAGAATTTTCCTGTATTTTTATTTCCACAACTGCAAGTCCATGTGTTTTCTTGTGTTGCTACTGCTCCAGCTTTCTCCGTACTAGAAGCGTTCTGCAAATTATTTTGCATGGTATTTGGGTTTTGATTCATATTTCCAAACATATTGCCTGTTGCCATATTCATCATACCAATTCCCATAAACCCATTTAAGCTTCCTGTTTTGTTACTTGCAGCATCTTGTACGGCATTTGCATAGGCTTCCGTAAGGACAGCACGTTGTTGGTAACTATCTCCACCAAGTTCATATTGGTCAATTTTCTTTTTGGATTCTTCATCTAATGTTAAACTTTCTATAATAAAAGATACTAGTTTTACACCACGATTTCGAATTGGTTCGTCAAACACTTCTTGGTCCATAATTTCTTTAATTTCATCTGTTTTATTTGGAAGAGATAATACCTCTATTTTATGTTCGTTTTCTCCTAAACTATTCATTACATTAGAAAAAGCACCAATTACTTCTGCACGCATTTGCTCTGTTAATTCTTGTTTGGTATATCTTTCTCTGTTTCCACCAATGTTGGACATAAAGGTAGCTGGATTTTCTATTTTAAAAGTATATTTTCCAAAACATCTTACTTCTACACTCATTGGTACTAAACTATTGGTTCTTGGGTTCATAATTGGGTGTCCCCAATCTTTATAAGGAACTGGGTTTGGTGTTCCAAATTTATTATCTAGTATTTCTTTTATATTAAAGAAATATACTGCCTGCTCTTTTGCCTCTGCTCCTCCAAATTTAAATCTTTCCCACATTTCTTTAAATACTGGCCCAAAATCTCCTCCAAAGAAGGATGGTGAAGAGCTCTCATCAAAAGAATATACTCCCGCTTCTGCTGTAGCATCTACTATTTTTCCATTATCATATAATGCCATTGCTTGACCTGGTGCTACAATAATTCTACTTTTCTTTGCTAAAATCCCATCTGGATTCGTCTTTTTTACCATTAGAATATCATTTCCCATATCCTCGCATTGTATGGTTGTTAAAAATTGATCCCCTATCGTAGAGCCAATTGCTCCACCAATTGCTTTAAATAATCCCATTTGTTTACCTCCTATATTTTAATATGCGTTACTTGCTGGTTCTAATCTTGTTAATACCCAGTCGTGGTTATCGGTTGTAATTAAGCTACCACAATACTCACATCTTCCAGAAGATGTAATATTCGTTGGAGCACCACAATTTGGGCAATTCGTTGTTTCTACTTCTTCTGTAGCTGCCTTTGACAAAATTCCTGTTTTTCTTTCAAATACCATTTGGTATACAGTTACTCTATCTGCGTATTTATTTCCTTCTAAAACTTCTTTGGTAGTAGCATCTATAATATAGTCTTTCTTGGTAGCCTTTAAATAGATAGATAAAATATCTTTTCCACCTTCTTGTTTAAACTGGTATAATGTTGCAGCATTTACCGCTATTCTATCTACTACATTAATACGATTGGTATCTATATATTCTTGTAATTGCATACGATGCTGTTCAAATAGTTCTACACTTTCGTATGGACGCATTGGTTCCCAATCTCTTTTGGTCCAAGCATTTTGCAAACGCACATATAAGTTTTTAGCAAAACGTAAAAACTCTTCCTCGTTAAACTCTGGATCCACTGCTTTTATTTGTTTCACTACATTAGCACTATTATGTAGCATCTCTGGTGTACGGTTTACGACGCGATTTTTGTTAATATTATTTCTAGGATGAAATCCTTTCTTTTTCGCTACTGCAATAATAATAAAAAGAATAGCCAAAATAACGAGTCCTTCTATTCCTCCTCCACCAGAGTAACTGCCAGAATAGCTGCTAGAACTACTACCCCAATCCGATGAACTGTCCCAGCTAGAAGAACTACTCCAAGAACTGCCACCACTATCATAACGGTCAAAACTTCCTACATCTGCTTTTGCTATATAGCTAGCAGAAAAAAGAAACATAAAGAGAAAGCTTAGCAACAATATTTTTTTCATTTTCTTCTGCATCTTTTACTTTACTCCTCCTTTCCCCTAGTTTATTTTCTGTATTTATCATACTATTAACAATTCTATTTTGTCAATGGAAAAAATATGTTTTTGGAGAAGGATTTACTCGCATTAGAAATATAAAAAAAATCATAAAGCACAATTAGACTTTATGATTTTTTTACTATATTTAGACTATCTTTTTTGTTCTTGATTTAACGGTACTACTCTTATTGTATACCCCATTGGATATAACAATTTTATTAATGTTGAAGCTTGAGGAGAACGAGAACGACTTTCAATTCTAGCTATAGATGGTTGTTTTATTCCTGTCTTAATACTTAATTCTCTTTGGGAAAGATTGTTTCGTTTTCTTGCTTCAATAGTAGCTTCAATTAAATCTTCTTCTAATTGTATTTCTGCTTCTTCTTCTGGAGTAAATTTTAATTTTTCTTTTACTTGGTTCCATGTCAATTCTTTATTTTTCAAATTTATCACTCCTTCCTCTTTTATAGTCGTCTAGTAATCTTTTTGCTTTTTCAATTTCTCTTTGTGGTGTTTTTTGTGTTCGTTTTATAAATTGACTTAACTTATTATTATCCCAATATGCAAAAAGTATTCTATCTCTTAATGGTCTTAATTCCCATATATCGCTATCTAAATGCTTTATATATGGTTCTCCAATAGATAATCCATGTTTTTCTAATTGGTTTATATAGGCAGTTATTTTATTTATCTTTACTCTTGCATCTTTATTGTTTCTTTTACTTCTCAATTTTTCCATATAATCCAAAATTCGCTTTTCCCATTTTTATCTTGGTAAAAGATTATTTGATACACTTTATCTCTCCTTTATATTATATGTTTATGATAACATTTTGGTTATCATTTGTCAATACTTTTATCTTATTTCTAACTGCTATTTAAAAGAAATCTGAGTTATATACAATAATCAGTAAATATATTAAAATTAGTTATACTATCAGTACTATGTGGAATGAATGAATTAGATAAAAATATTTAATGATAAAAAATTCTAAGAAATAATTTAAAATAAAAATTTGATTACATTTCAAAATATTTTTTAAAATAATTGTGCATTTTTAATCCTTTTTTAGCCAGACTTCCTATTATAACTTTCATATAAAGCCTCTCTTTCTGTCAGAGGTTTTGTCACTATTACATATTTTTAAACATACAAGTATACAAAAAACAACCATAAACTTACATAAGATTTTACGATTGTTTTTTAGTATCTTTTCATTTACTTTTTTATAAATTTATTACTATAACATATCTACATAATAATTTACTTTAACACTTTATTCAAAATGGTATGGATTATCGTTTTTGTATTTGGCTTACTATCCATAGATAATGTGAAATATTTTTTTAAAATCTTTACATCACATTCATAATACATACATGTATTAGCTCTATTAATGTTACATTTAATATTGTGGGCTGTTTTGTTATATTTTTTTGCTAAAACAGGATATACTTCTTTTGATAAATTGTACATATTTTTACCTGTATCCATTGCCATCATATATATAGTATCTATTAGATACTGTGTACCTTTATAATAAGGTTTATAATTCAAATATTCTATTTCTTTCACAATTTTATTTCTTAAAATTTGTTCTTGCTTATCTATTTTCATTTTCTACTAATTCCCATTCTTTCCCTAATATTTTTAAATATAATTTATTTGTTTTTGTATTTTGATTAATAGCATATTGTAAGACTGTATTTTCTTTTGTTTTATACCAAAATGCTTCTGGGAAATATTCTTTTCCATTCTCGTCTACTAATATTACATCTTGCCCATCTATCGTTTCGCTACTATATAATAAAGTCATACTTGTTTCTGTTATATAGGCATTATTTAATTGAAATCCTTCTATCTCTTCTTTTAGTTCATATTTGGTAGTTTTTCTTTCGTAAAATTTTTCTGGTATTTCTATTTCTATATTCCATTCTGCATGGTTACTAATAGAAGTGAATTTTCCTTCTTCTATATATCCTAAATTAAAAATAGTAATATACAATTTTTGGCTTCTAGGAAAAGGTTTTTGGTTTGCCGTAAATGACATTTGTATCATACATTGTTCACTATTTTCTAGTAAACTATTTTGGCGAATACTCCTTGCACATATTCCTTCATACCAATTTGATTGGTTATATGGTATCTCCTTTTCTTTATAAAAGTTTTGCAGATATTTTCCTTTGCTTGTAACAGTAGTGTCACTATAAGCATAAATAGTATTGTTTTCATCATAGATAATAGCATTTACTAAAATATTATTATGTGTTAACTGTTCTTGCTTAAAGTCAAAATCCAATATAATGTCCATGTTATTATCGGAAAGAATAATAGAATTGACTTTCGCACCAATATTTTTTGCATAGATATAATCCATTTCAATATTATCTATATATCCTGATTCTTCTGCTTCTTTTATACTACTTAGTGCATATACTTTTTCCGTATGAATATTTTTAAAATAATAATACGTAGCAAAGCTAGTACCACTAATTACTAGTAAAGAAAGGAGAAATACTGCTACTCTCTTTAGGAAACATTCTTGATTAGTATTGTCTCTTTCCTGTTTCTTTTCCATTTCTTTTCTTATATTAAAAAGTGATATATCCCTTACAACCTGTTCTAATATTTTTTCTTCCATGTATTTATTATTTTCCATATCCTTTTTCCTCCAATTTTTTAGACATCTTTTTTCGTATTCGATGTAATCGATTACGAATAGTAAAATCACTTATTCCTGTTATTTTGGCTATCTCTTTCGATTTTTTCCCATAATAGTAAAATAGCAGAAAAATATTTTTATCTTCTTTGGATAGTTTTTCAACAATAGAATATAAAATCTTATTTTTTTCACGTTCTTCTAAAATCTCTTCTAAATTATCTAATGATACGTTATCCTCTTGTTCCATTGTTATTGTATATCCCGTATTTTTTTCTCGATACTTTTTCTTTAAAATATTTTTTACAATTCCAACCAGATAAGGTGTAAGGTATCTTTCTTCTTCTAATTTTTGCTCATTTCTCCATAATGCCAAAAAAGTATCCACTAAAATTTCTTCTATATCTTCTTTTTGTAAAAATCCTTTTGAAGAATTTTCTATTATTTTAGAAAGATAATAGGTATACTCTTGCATAATTTTTTCTAGGTTTAGATGATTATTTTCTCTATATTCTTTAATGGTTCTATTTTTTTCCACTTCTCTAATCCCCTTTTCTTTTCTCTTACACTTTTATATTACCATTTTATAAAGAAATGTAACAGAAAAAATCGAGTAGAGAATAAATAATTATTTTATTTATTCTCTACTCGATTGAGAAGTTAAATGTTAAATTATCTGTTCTATAGGCATCTCCGCATCCTTCACATCTTCCATAATAATTATTTGTGTAAGTTGTTCCTGCTCCCCAATTTACCCAAATTCTTGATTCAACAGAAGATACATCATATCCTTGTTTTATTCCGCCATCTTCTCTTACTAAATTGCCGTTTTTATTTTGCCATCCTACACAATGACATTCTAAAAAATTATCATAAGAATTATTTGCATCCGGACATTTATTTGCTTGTATTTTTGCATATGCAGTTATTGCACTTGACCCATATATAAATTCTCCTACCTCACAGTGACCTGTATAACCTTGTACAATTCCTGCTATAAATAATGTTCCTATTATAATAAGTAACATTATTGCTCCTTTACTTTGTTTAATTGTTATTTTTCCCATTATAAAACCTCCTTTTATTTATATATCGGCTTCATATATTATTCCATCTTTAATAGTGAAGTGTTTATTAGCTTTTCTGGCTAATTCCATATTATGCGTTACTAATATAATCGTTTTTCCTTGTTCATTTAGTTTTTCAAATATTTCTAATATTTTATAACTATTTTCTGTATCTAGAGAACCTGTCGGTTCATCTGCCAATATTATGTCTGGATTATTTATTAAAGATCTGGCTATTGCAACTCTTTGCCTTTGTCCTCCTGACAGTTTTTTTACCTGTATATTGATTAGTTCTAAAATACCTAGTTCTTCACATATTTCTTCAATTCTTTTTTCCTCTATCTTTTTCTGTTTACTAAATAAAGTTGGAACTAAAATATTATTTAAAACTGTTTCTTCTTCAATTAATCCAAATTCTTGTAATACAAAACCTATTTTTTGATTTCTTAACTTTGCCAATTCACAATCTTTCATACCATTGATATCTCTTCCCTCAAAGTAAAAAGTTCCTGATGTTAATTTATCTATACAACCTATAATATATAATAATGTTGATTTGCCAGATCCAGAGACTCCTACAATAGAGCAAAAATCTCCTTTATTTATTTTTAAATTAATTCCTTTAAGTGCTCTAACTTCTGTGTTTTTTCCTTTATTATAGTATTTGTATAAATTTTTAAGTTCAATAATACACATTTAATCCACCTCTTTCAGAAATTCACTAGGTTTATATTTCTTTAGATTAATTATTGTCAACACACTAGCTAATGCAGCAATGCTCATATATAATAGTACTGTTATTATTACCACTTTAATATTAAATGTATATATTGTTTTAAAATAACATACAATTATATTAGAAAAAATGCTAGATAAAATTGTGGGTATCAAGATTAGTAAGATGTTTTTTAAAATTATATACTTTAATCCTTTTTGCCAGGTTAATCCACATATATAGTAAATTGTTAACAGCCTCTTGTAATTAAGGGATGTAAGAATCGTATATCCTCCTATACTCATTATAATAAAAATATAAACGATTAAAAACTGATAAATTTGACTCTCATTATATAATATTACATTTTTAGAATCATTTTGCTTTAACATATTTAACGTATTAATTTTTCCTATTCCAGATAAATTGATCTTATCATATATATTATTAAGTTTTGATATATCACAATTAATTATAATTCCATCTTTAGCAGCATATTCTGCTTCAAAGTCTAAAATGTTAGGTATTATCGCAATTCTTTCTTTTAGATGTAATTTTGAGAATAAATCTGATACTGATGGATCCGTGTGATTTGAAGAACCATAATACATATATGTTCCTCTTTTTAAAATACCTATAACTATACATTTAATTTTTTTCATTTCTTCTGTTTTATACTCTGGCATTTCTATCTCAATAGTGGATCCAACATGATATTCACTTTTCATGTTATCTGAAATTATTATCGGGATAATTTTATTTGATTCTAAATCACTCTTTTCAAACCATCTCCCTTCCTGTATTTGTAATTTAATAGTATTGCATACTAATTTATCATATAAGAATAAGTTAAAATCGTTTTTATTAGTCGATGCTAAATAAACAGTTCCCGTTTCAGATACGCCATCAATATTATTTATGAATTTCTTTATTATATTGTAGTTCTCATTAAAATACGTTTTAGGTGAAATCAATAAATTAAAGTTACTTGAAAACAAAATCGTGTTTTCTCCTATATTACTGTTGTTGATTATCGCCATTGTTTCAACATTTTTGATAATTGGCACCAATAAAAAAGTAACTGCAAACACTGAGATTATAATCTGTAAAATTATAATTATATTTTTTAATTTGTCCTGTTTTAGGAAATTATAAAATATTTCTAAACCCTTTCTCATGATTTATTTCCTTCCTATATATCTAGCTTCTATCTTAGAAATTTTATTAGCTAAAAGATGTGTATTTATAAAAACTATTAATATCGTTAATGTAACTATAACCATTATATCGTCTAGTTTTAAAATATAATTTATCCCTATATATTTATAAAGACTAGATGTCATATAGTACAAAATAATTGATATAATACTTGTAAATATAGTAATTATACTGGACTCGCCAATTACTATTTTATAAATTTGAATTTTGGTTGCTCCGCATATTCTGTATATCATATATTTTCTCCAATTTTTTTCTATCCAGTATTTAAATAAAGCTATAATATTTACCATCGAAATTAACAGAAAAAGGCTATAGACAATAATTTGAAAATTAATATCTCTAAGATTTGCCGTATCTTCTCTAATCGGAAATTGTATTTCATAGTCTTCCAATCTATTTGTCAATTCTTTTTCAAATTTAACTCTATCTTCTTTACTAACTCCATTTGGTAGAATGATTTCTAATCCGGAAATAGGGTACTTATCTAGAAAGAAAGTGGTTATAGGTATATATCCAAATTCTATCATAGATTCCTTTATTTCTTCTTCACTGAAATTTGTTGATTTTTCTATATAATCGCTACTATTTATATTTATTTTGTCTATTGCTTGAACTACATAATTATGCTTATTAAACTTAATTTCTTTATGTAGGATGAAATTATCTTCCATTGATATACTATCAGTTATTCCTATTAATATATACCTACTGCACTTTTCTATATCTTCTTCATTTAGTAATCTTCCAATATAATCTTTCATAACATTGTTATTTTTATTAGTTCCTATGCATACTTGATAAGTAGAATACATATTTTGTGTAAAATTTTCATATTCTACTCCGCTTGCTTTTTCACCTTTTTTAACTAATGTTGGATTTGAATATACACGATAAATATTTGAAATAATGTGTTCATCTACATATTTTATAAATTCCTTAATTTTTTCTTCATTCATATTTTGTTTATGATTTGAAATATAATATCTATCTTTAGCTCCAATTGACACATTATATGAATCTACTTCATTCATTGCTGTACTACTAAGGAAAAAAAATGAATATATCGAAATTACTAGACTAATAACTAATATAATAAAAATCACTGTCCTTTGTTTCGCAAAATCTAGAATATCTTTAAATATTATTGCTAAACTTTTCATATAATACTTTCTCCTTTTTATTATATTACCATATTGAATCTTTTTCTGTTCTAAAAGATAGAAAAAGATATATTTTTATCTTTTGATTCATTTTATCGCAATCTTCAAAATATTTCCATATTCATGAGATGACTGGTCTTTTTTTAGGATAAGTGGTAATTATTCCTGTTTATCATTTTCTTATGCAAAATTATTGCAATTCCTGTTTATTTAAGATACAATGTTGTCATAAAATTTGAAACAAAGGAAATGGTGAAACGATTGGAGAAAAAGAAAACAATTTCATTTCAGAAAGAAAAAGAGAAAAAGTTTACGTTAACACGTAATAAAAAATTGTTAATTGTATTAATTATTACCTTGCTGTTATTACTAGCTTTGCTTGTGCGAATAGGTTTTCTACAGTTTGTACAGGGTTCGGATTTAAAGGAAAAAATGTATAGACAACTAGTTACTAGCAAAGCAATTAGTCCTAAACGTGGTTCTATTTTAGATACCAATTATAGGGCCTTAGCAAGGAGTGCTGCGGTGGATACGGTTACGATTAATCCTACTAGTATTTGTTCTACCAATTCCGCTGAAGAAAAGGCAGCAGAGGAAACCAAGGCTTTAAAAGAAAAGGTGGCAAAAGCTTTTTCTGAAATATTTGAATTAGATTATGAAGAAACTCTTGCTAAAGTTAGTAGTGATTCTTCTATTGAAACCATCGCAAAAAAAGTAGAACAAGATAAAGTAGATGAGCTTCGTAACTGGATGGAAGAAAATGAAATTTATTCTGGTATTAATATTGATGAAGATACCAAACGCTACTATCCATACGACAATTTAGCTTCTAATTTAATTGGTTTTTGTGGTAGTGATAATGATGGTAGATGGGGATTAGAATACACTTGGGATGATGTATTAACTGGAACCCCTGGAAAAATAGTAACTTCTGAAGATGCCGTACAAGAAGTAATACCAGATAAAGATGAACGCTATGTTGCTCCAGAAAATGGTAGTAATATTGTTCTTACTCTAGATGTTTATATTCAGTCTATTGTAGAAAAGTATTTAGAGCAAGCTGTTATTGAAAATAATGCTGGTCAAGGTGGAATTGCAATGGTAATGGATCCTAAAACAGGAGATATTCTAGCTTCTGCTACTTATCCAGATTATAACTTAAATGATCCAAATACGATTAATGATGAAGAAATTCAAAAAGCTTGGAACAATCTTTCCAGTTCTGAACAATATAACTATTTATCCGAAATGTGGAGAGATAAATGTATTTCTAGCACATATGAGCCAGGTTCTACTTTTAAGATTATTAATTCTGCTATTGCTTTAGAAGAACAAGTTACTACTCCCGATGTAGAAGGCGAATTTAATTGTATTGGATATGAAATGGTTGCAGGCTTAAGAATTCACTGTTGGAGCTCTGTTCCGCATGGTCCAGAAAGTTTACGTGAAGCACTTGAACATTCTTGTAACCCTTCCTTTATGCAATTAGGTAAAAAAATGGGAGCAGACACTATGTACCGCTATTATGATGCGTTAAACCTTTTAACCAAAACAGGGGTAAAGGCCTATGCAGAAGAAAGTGCTGTATGGTGGGATTTAGATGATGTTGGCGAAGTAGAGCTTGCTACAATGTCTTTTGGTCAGCGTTTTAATATTACTCCTTTGCAATTAGTTTCTGCTGTTTCTGCTGTTGTAAATGACGGAACATTAATGCGACCACGAATTGTAAAAGAGATTATTAATGCAGATGATGGTAGTGTTACTACCTTAGAGCCAGAAGAAGTAAGACAAGTATTTTCCAAAGAAACTTCTAAAACAATGCGAGAAATGTTAGAATCTGTTGTAGTAGATGGAACTGGAAAACATGCTGCTGTTACCGGATATTCTATTGGTGGAAAATCTGGTACTACAGAACCTCTTTCTGAAAATGAAGATGGCATTTATATTGCTTCTTTTATTGGAGTAGCTCCTATTGAGAATCCAGAAGTGGTTGTACTTGTTGCTATTTACGATCCACAAGACGAAGACAATGGTCATCAGGGTGGTTTAGTAGCAGGACCTGTAGTAAGCCAAATTTTATCTGAGGTACTACCATATTTAGGTGTTGCTTCTAATGAAGTACCAGCAGATGATGAGGATTCCCCTTATGCTACTACTACTTTAAAAGATGTTACAAATAAGACAGCAAAAGAAGCAATTAGCATATTAGAGGAACAAGGCTTTGAAGTAAGCATAGGAAATAACGGAGATAAAAATTCTATGGTTATTACCGATCAAGTTCCAAAAGCAGGAACACCATTAATAGAAGGCTCTATTGTAAAATTATATACTGCTGAAAATGATACTAGAATTTCTACTACTGTACCAAACTTAAAAGGTATGAGTATTGCTCAAGCTGTTAATGCTCTTAAGGCAAAGAACTTAAATATACGAATAGAAGGAACTTCTGGTATTGTAGTATCGCAAGACCCAATTTTAGATACTCAGGTAGAAGAAGGAACGGTTGTTAATGTTACTTTTAAGCAAGAAATATCAAATGCCTACTAAAAAAAGAAACCTATTTGGTTTCTTTTTTTAGGCATCTTTTCCTTGTTTTAAATATTCTAGGTAAATTTTTGCACAACATTCACAGTCAAATTCTGCACGGTGGAATCCTGTTTCTCTTATTCCAATATGATGAGCAATAGTAGCTAGTTTGTGATTTATTAACTGTGGATACATTTTTCTTCCTAATTTTACGGTATCTACTACTTTATTTTTGGAAAAACTATTATTGGAATAGACCTGTAAAAAGCTTACATCGAAGGGAGCATTGTGCGCAACAATGGTACAGTTACCAATAAAAGCAATTACCTCTTGCATTACTTCCCATACTGGTCTTGCATCTTTTACCATGGTATTTGTAATTCCTGTAAGTTCCGTTATTTTTTGTGGTATTGGCTCAACGGGTTTAATAAAGCTTGTATATGTTTCCACTTTATGAAAATTTTCGTATTTAATAGCACTTACTTCTATTAACTCACTGGTAAGTGGGGATAGTCCCGTAGTTTCCACATCTACTGCTACAAATTTTTGCCCCTCTTTTGGCTTTTCTTGTATTGCTTCAAATAAACTATTCATGTCTTCTCCTTTTCTTTTTACATCTTTCGACATGGCTAAAGTATAGCATAAACAATACAACAATACAAGCTTTGTTTATTCTCTTTTCCATAAGGTCATTTTATTACCAGATTCTCCTTCTAAGTAAATCGTATTTACGCCTTCTATTTCTATACTACCATCTATTGTTTTTCCCCCATCCCCCCATTTAGAATACAACTTAAAAATAATGATGGGGTCTCCCGGTTTATAACTATATCTACTAGTTATATATCGCCCTTCTTTTTCATAATTTATTTTATAATGCAATATTTCTTTTTCTGTTGTTTGTCCTGTTTCTTCGTCTCTTATTGTAACCATTTCTGTTCTTCGTTCTTGAATCTCTAAGTCGTCCAAAGATAGCGGAAGACCTGTATTGTGGTATACTATTCCTCCACTAAAAAGTAGTAGCACAATAGCAATGGTAATACAAAAGATTCCTGCTTTTTTGGTAAACTTTACTTTTTTTAGAAAGTCAATTTTAAGTGTCTGATTTTTTTCTTGTGTTTCCGTTTCTTCTACCTCTGCTGTACTTTCTTCTAATATTTTTTTACATTCCCTACAATGCATCACATGTTCTTTGATAAATACATTGGTTTCTTCACTTGTTAACTGTTCTAGATAATTTGGTATTAAATCTTGTACCAAAGCACATTCTGTTTTTTTCATTATTTCTTTTCTCCTTCCTTTATTTTTTGTTTTCCTCTGTAATATGTAACTCTTGCCCAATTTTCGGACTTATTTAGTATTTCTCCAATTTCTGCAAAACTTAAATTGCCGACTAAGCCTTAAATACATTACCTCTCTTGTAGGACTCGTTAAATTTTGAATCTTACGGTACAGTTCTATTTTACTTTCTTTGGCACATATTGCCTCTTCTACGTCTTTTTCAGAAAAAAGAGTATCCTGTACTTCTTTTGATTCCATATTGGTAAATCGGCTTCTTCTTTTTGCTTCACGGTACCATAAGTGCTTTGCTATTTGGCATAACCATACCGATAATTTACATGTTCCATCATAACGATGAATAGACCTCATTGCTTGGTAAAAGGTTTCTTGAACTAGTTCTTCTGCAAGGAAAGAATCGTGGCATAAGCATAATACATATTTATAAACAAGTTCTGCATTTTCTTGATACATTTCTTCTATTTTCTTATCCATTTTTCTCTCCTTTCACTTATATATCTTTTTCTTTGCCTTTTCGTTACATACTTTTTGATATTTTTTTATTTCTAGAACAGAAAAAAAGCAAGGTTTTTAGAATTACTTTTCTTTTAAACCCTGCTTTTTTATTTTATTAACTATTAATAATTGCTTCAAATTCGTCGCCATCAATTTTTTCTTTTTCTAGTAACACACCTGCAATAGCATGTAATTTATCAATATTGGCTCTTAAAATGTCTTCTGCTCTTTTATATCCGGTATCAATAATTTTCTTGATTTCTTCGTCTATAATTGCTGCTGTTTCTTCGGAATATTCTTTTGCTTGTGCAAAGTCTCTTCCTAGGAATACTTCTTCTTGGCTAGAGCCTAGGGTAATAGTTCCTATTCTTTCGCTCATACCGTATTTAGTAACCATTGCTTTTGCAATACTTGTTGCTCTTTCTATATCATTACTTGCTCCGGTAGAAATATCATTTAAAATTAATTTTTCTGCTACTCTACCACCAAGTAAAGATACAATGTGTTCTTCCATTTCTGTTTTAGACATAAAAGATTTGTCTTCGTTTGGACGATACATCGTGTATCCTCCTGCCATACCGCGAGGTACAATAGAAATTTGATGTACCATATCTTGGGTTGGTAAAAATCTACTAACTAGTGCGTGACCTGCTTCATGGTATGCTACTAATTTGTTTTCTTTTTCACTTCTTACTCTTGTTTTCTTTTCTGGTCCCATGGTTACTTTTACCATAGCATCTTCTATTTCGCGTTCTCCTATTTCGTGTAAATCCCTTCTAGCAGCAAGTAGAGCTGCTTCGTTTAACACGTTTTCTAAGTCTGCTCCAGAAAATCCTGAGGTATTTTTTGCAATAATAGATAAGTCTACATCATCGGCTAAGCGTTTTCCTCTAGAATGTACTTCTAGAATTTGTTCTCTTGCTTTTACATCTGGTGCGGATACTACAATTTGACGGTCAAATCTTCCTGGTCTTAATAAGGCTTTATCTAGTACATCTGGTCTATTGGTTGCAGCAAGTACAATAACACCTTCGTTGCTTGCAAATCCATCCATTTCTACTAATAATTGGTTTAAAGTTTGTTCTCTTTCGTCATGTCCTCCACCAAGTCCTGCTCCTCTTTGACGTCCTACAGCATCTATCTCATCGATAAAAATAATACATGGTGCATTCTTTTTGGCTTGTTCAAATAAATCTCTTACACGAGATGCACCAACACCAACGAACATTTCTACGAACTCGGAACCACTAATAATAAAGAATGGAACTCCTGCTTCTCCTGCTACCGCTTTTGCAAGTAATGTTTTTCCTGTACCAGGTTGACCTACTAGTAACACACCTTTTGGAATTCTTGCTCCCATTTCTGTAAATTTTCTTGGATTTTTTAAGAATTGTACAATTTCTTGTAATTCTTCTTGTTCTTCGTCTACTCCTGCTACATCGTCAAAGGTAATTTTATTTTTGTCGGCTGGTGTCATCATTTTGGCTTTACTCTTGCCAAAAGACATTGTCTTGTTTCCTCCTTGACTTCCGCCATTCATGAGTACAAACATAAAAATTAAGAAAATAATTAAGATTCCAAATGGAGTAAGAAGACTTAATAGTACCATAATAATGGATTCAGATTTTTCACTTAAGCGTATGCTACCTTCTTTTAATGGCTCTTGCATGTAGTCCATAAAGCTTTCCATATTTGGAATATTTACTTCTTTTTTAAAAGTTTCTCCCTTTAAAGTAACATTTGCTTTTCCTCCACCTGCTTCTATTTCTATTTCTTCTACCTCACCAGCTTGGATTTTGGTAATAAGCTCTGAATAAGCAAGTTTGGTATCACTATTTTCTACAATAGAAGTAATAAGTACAATAGTGATAATACCAATAATTAGCCACATCGCTAATGTTTTTAATCCACTTTTCATGTTTTACTTCCTTTCTTAAACTATTGTTTTGTTATGTCTTAAAAACTATACCATATTTCAGATAGTTTATCAATAGTTTTTGGTAAAGATTATTTTTCCAACTCCTTACGACTCTAAGCTTTCCTTACGGAAGTTTAGGATAGGCAATAAAAAAAATTTTTCTATTTTTTACAAGTATTTTTACTTTTTTATTCGGAATTAAAAACTTATTTCCGATATTTCGATGACAAAGGACTAGAATATCTTCTATATGTTTTTTTTCGATTCCTTGCGTTGTTCCGAAATAGTAAATAAATTGCGTATAAAATTAGCTGTTTTTGCCAAAATTCTTCTAAGTTATTAAATTTTTTTAAATCCAAAATCACTTCTACTTCATTTTCTTGTTTTATTACTATTTCCTGTGCTAGTTTAACAGTTTCCTTTTGAATACAATTCGTTTCTTCTTTAGCTAATTCTCCTAGTCTGTTTAATGTTTCTATAATATTAGGATTATATTCTTTCTTTACATAAGGAATTACAATATTTCTTATTTTATTTCTTGCATAAATATTTTGGTCGTTGGAAGAATCTATTTTGGGTTCTAAATGGTGTTCCATGCAGTACTGTTCGATTTCTTCCCTGGTACATTCTAATAAAGGATGTATGTATCTTTCGTTACGGATAGGAGCAATTCCTCGTAATCCTGCAATCCCTGTTCCACGAAACAAATGTAATAAAATAGTTTCTGCATTGTCATTTGCCGTATGGGCAGTAGCGATTTTATTGGCACCTTCCTTTTTTGCAATTTCCTCAAAAAAAGCATAACGGATTTTTCTACCTGCTTCTTCGGTGCCTATTTTTTCTTGTTTTGCTACTTCTTCTACCGAAATTTGTTTTACATAACATATAATATGTTCCCTTTCGCAATAGTTTTTTACATAGTTTTCTTCTTCTATTGCTTCTGGTCTTAACATATGATTAACATGGCATACTACTATTTTTATTTCTAATTTTTCTTGCATTCTAGTTAGTACATGCAAAAGAGTTATAGAATCTGGTCCACCAGAAACTCCTATAACTATAGTATCGCCATATTTTATTAATTCATTCTTAAAAATGGTATTTAATACTTTTTCTTGTAACATTCTTTCCTCTTTTATCCTTCACGATAACGGTCAATATTGGCAAATTTTGTATAATTAGAAAGCCATAATAATTCTACCGTTCCTACGGAACCAGAACGATGCTTTGCAATAATTACTTCTGCTATATTTTTCTTTTCCGTTTCTTCGTTATAATAATCATCACGATATAAAAACATAACAATATCCGCGTCTTGCTCAATGGCTCCAGATTCACGAAGGTCAGAAAGCATTGGTCTATGGTCTGGTCTTTGTTCTGGCGCTCTAGATAACTGTGATAGCGCAATAACGGGTACATTTAATTCTTTTGCTAAAATTTTTAAAGATCTACTAATTTCAGATATCTCTTGTTCACGGCTTCCTGCACGTTTTGAATTTCCTGCAATTAACTGCAAATAGTCGATAACAACTAATCCAATGTTTTTTTCCATTTTTAGTTTTCTGCATTTTGCACGGATTTCTGTCATAGAAATTCCTGGTGTATCATCAATAAAAATAGGAGCCTCGGATAAAATTCCTGTTGCCTCTGCTATTTTGGCCCAGTCTTCGTCTTCTATTTTTCCGGTTCTTATTTTATTAGAATCTACCATTGCTTCACTTGCTAAAATTCTGTTTACCATTTGCTCTTTAGACATTTCCAAACTAAAAATAACTACAGGAACGTTTGCTTTTACTGCTGCATAAGATGCAATATTTAGTGCAAATGCAGATTTTCCCATAGCAGGTCTTGCTGCAATTAAGATTAAGTCTGAGTTGTGTAAACCTGCTGTTTTATAATCCAAATCGGCAAATCCTGTTGGAACACCAGTAATATGCTGTTTTTGATTGTATAGTTGCTCTAATAGGGCAAAAGATTCTACTAAAATATCTTTTACAGCTGTATAGCCTTTTTGATTTTTACCTTGCACTAAGTTAAATATCTTTTTTTCTGCTGTATCTACTATATCTTCTACCTCTTGCATTGGGTCATATCCTAAAGCTTGTATTTCGTTTGCTGTTTTAATAAGACTACGTAACATGGATTTATCTTCTACAATTTTAATATATTTATCCGCATTGGTTGTAGTAGGAACTTTTTCTGGAAGTTCTGCCAAATATTCAATTCCTCCTACTTGCTCAAATTTACCAATCGATGTTAGCTCTGCTTTTAAGGTGATAATATCAATTGGTTCTGCACGATTATATAAATTTAAAATAGCCTCATAAATTGCCTTGTGGTCTTCACGGTAAAAATCTTCTACCTTTAGTACTTCTATGGCACTAGCTGCTGCATCTTGGTCTGTTAACATACTACCTAGTACAGCTTGTTCTGCTTCTGTATCATGCGGGGGTAATTTTCCTAATTCCATCTTTTTTACTTCCTTTTATTCTTCTACTATTTTTACTTTTAAATTTGAGGTAATACCTTCATATAAACGGATTTCTACATCCTTTGTTCCTAGCATTTTAATCGTTTCTTTTAAAGCAATTTTCTTTTTATCTATTTCTATTCCGTATTTTGCTTTTAAATTTTCGCTAATTTCTTTTGCAGTAATACCGCCAAAAATCTTACCATTTTCCCCAGCTTTCACAGATAAAGTGAGGATAATATCTTTTAATTTGGCTGCTATGTTTTTTGCTTCTTGCTTTTCTAATTCTTTCTTATGTTCCATAGAAGATTGTTTTCCTTTTAGTTTGCTCATATTTTCTGCATTTGCTTCTACTGCAAGTCCTTTTGGGAATAAATAATTTCTTGCGTATCCGTCAGATGCCTCCAATATTTGGTCTTTTTTCCCAACCCCTTTTATATCTTGCTTTAGTATTACTTTCATATTTCCTTCCTCCTTTATCTTTTTACCCTTATAGTGTACCGCAAAATCCAGATTTTTTCAATAGAAAATCAAATGATAAATAATTATCCTTTGTAATAATCTTATTTTTAATGTTTTATTTATGTATAAACTTTGTTTAGTATCAACATTTAATTTATAATTCATCCATTATATACCAGCTCTTTAATTTCTCTGATACATGTAATGAATAGTATTTTACTTTTCTTTGTAAAAATTTAACAATAATCCTTGACTTATTGTTGATCACACTATATACTGTTGTGGCATGGGGTTAACAATTAGGAGGAGATTTCCATGAGAAAACTTTTGGCATTATTCTTAACTCTAGCAATGACATTTGCTATCAGCACTTCTGCTTTTGCAGTAGAAATCACATCAGATTCTACTTCCAATTCTAGCGAAGTTGCAGCAATTGAACCACGTATCGGATATGCCGGTCACGTTTCCCATTATCATAATGGTTCAAGCATTCACGGAACTTTTACGATGAATGTAAATACTGTTTTCCTACCCATGAATCAGTGGACTCTGAAAACCAGTGGCTTTAGCTCTGGTACTACTATTGTAGCAGATATCCTTGATCCTAATGGAAGACAAGTGAATCAATCCTCTATTGTGATTACCGGAAATAATGAGCGAGAAAATCAACCTCTCGTTCCTAACGCTATTATGAATGGAACTTACACCATAAGATATGATGTTTGGACCAGTCTTTACGATAGTGAACCCGGTACTCTTGAAGTTTGGATTTATTAATTCATTCTATCAAATGTAATATCATTTAAAATCTTCTCCATGTCACAAAAGAAGCTCCTATATTTAGGAGTCTAAACAAAAGCTCCAAGTTCTATAGACTTGGAGCTTTTTATTTATTCATGCATCATTGCACCTGTTGTATCTGGCTTTACAATATCTGTATCTTTTACCTCATTAAATATAAATTCAAAATCTGTTACTTGGTCTGATTCTATCGTTCTAACTACCAAACCAGTTTCTTTATCTAGATATCTTTGATAATTATCACCTTTTATTACGTAACATTCTTTTCCTTTGCAATCAGCTGATTCTACATCTACTGAAAATGCATATTGTAAATTTGCCATAAATCCATTAGAAAGATATGTAAGCGGTAGGATATTTCCTCCTACAATTGTATTAGCATCTAATATGTATTTTTTTCCATCTGTTTCTAGTAAAGATATTCTCTCGTCTCCTTTTTGATAAGAAACTATTTTTCTAATCTCTTTACTGTCTGAAAACCATGTGTGTGTTGTTAAATAATCATTTCCCAAATGATAAGATTCTGTAGTAATAAAGGTGTCACCCATATAGGTATATTGCTTTGTATAATAGTTCATTGTTTTTTTGCTTTCTTCTGCTTTATTAGAAAGTGAATTCATAATGCTAGCTTTCCATATTAGAATTGCTACATAAATAAGTATAATTACTAATAAAACCAATCCTATTATTTTCAATATTTTGTTACGTTTTTTTGTAGCTCTTACCGTATTTTTCTCCTCTACCTTTACATTGTTTTTTACTTCCTCCATAAAAATCCCTCCTATCTTTTTCTTATGCATATAGTAAATATATCTTTATTATACACCATTTTCCAAGATTTTACAAGTGGTTTGTTTTATTTACAAAAATAGCAGGTTCTAGCCTGCTATTTCGCTAAAGTATTCATTAATTCGATTGATTAGTTCTTGTTTGGTGTCTTCAATGGTCATTCCTTCTACTTGTGCTCCTGCAAGGGTGATATGACCTCCTCCTCCTAGTTTTTCTAGGATAATTTGTACGTTAATGTCTCCTATAGACCTACCACTAATACACACTTTATCTCCTAGTTTTCCAATAACAAAAGATGCCGTAATATTGTTAATTTCTAGGAGTTCGTCTGCTGCTTTGGCACAAATTAGATTTGCATTTTTATCTTCTACATCATAAACAGAAATTCCTATTTTTTCATAAATAATTTCTGCATTTTTTACAATATCGGAAATAACGCGATAGCTATCTAAGTCGCTTTGGAACCATTTTTTTACACGGATAATATCTACGCCACATTTTCTTAAATAGGCTGCTGCTTCAAATGTTCTAACACCCGTTTTAAAAGTAAAGCTTTTGGTATCTACTACAATTCCAGCATAAAGAGCTTCTACTTCTAATTCGGTAAGTGGTACTTCTGTTTCGGCATATTGTAAAATCTCAGTTACTAATTCTGATGCTGAAGAAGCATATACTTCATGAAAGGTAAGAAGTGCTGTATCAATATAATCGGTACTTCTTCTATGGTGGTCAATTACTACAATTCTGTTTGTTTTTTCTAAGAGTTCTGGGACATCTACATATCCTTTTTTATGAGTATCGGTAACAATAAGCAGTGTTTCTGGAGAAATTTTAGAAAGAGCCTCTGCCTTGTTTAAAACTACTCCTGCATATTCTTCTTTTTCTTTTACTTTATCTAAAAAATCTTGAATGGATGCACCATAGTTTTCGGCAACTACATAAGCATCTTTTCCTAATGTTTTTGCTAATCGATATAACCCAAAACTAGAACCAATGGAGTCCATATCTCCATTCATATGTCCCATAATGATAATATCTTTGGTCTCTTGCATTAATTCTTCTAAGGCATGTGCTACAATTCTTGCTTTTACTTTTGTCCTTTTTTCTACCTCTTGAGCTCTTCCTCCAAAGAAAGAATATTTTCCATCTTGTTTTACAATGGCTTGGTCTCCTCCACGTCCTAATGCAATATCAATAATAGCACTAGCAGATTTATATTTTTCGTAATAGGTATCTCCTTCATTCGAAATAGCTATACTTAATGTTGCCTGCATTTTTTCAGGGATATTAATTTCTTTTACTTCATCTAAAATGTTAAATTTAGACTCTTCTAGCATTTCCATATATTGTTTTTCTAATATATATACAAACGTATCACGCTCGGATTTAACCACTAATCCACCTGTTTTGGATGCCCAATCATAAATTTCTTTTTCTATTTTAGCCATAATCTGTGGTCTATCTTCTGCTTCAATTCTTTGCACTAATTCTTCGTAATTATCAATCATGATAATTCCCACACAAAGTTTTTCTGCCTGATATTTTTTTCTTAATTCTACTTGTTCTGTCTCTTCTAAAAAATAAAGAGTAGTCATGTATTCTTCACTGTTTTTCTTTTCTTTTGACTTAACATATTCTCCTAAAATATGATAGTCTTTTTCTCCGATTTTTATTTCTTTTTCAATGGATCTATCTTTTTTATCTGGATTATTTTCAATATGCAATTTCATTTCTTTTAAGATATTATTTAAGTAATTAGAAATATCAATTGTAGAAAATTCATCTACAAACTTTTTACTTTTCCAAATAATATTTCCATCTGTTTCTACAATAATAAGAGCAAATGGGGAATTAATAAGAGTACTTTTAGCAGCAGAATCTACTGTATAGGTTAATTCTTCAATATGCTTTGAAATCTCTGCTTTTCTCTTTCCATTGGTCCAATAGGCATACATACTAATAAGGATAAAAAGGAGAATGGAAGGGGTAATAAAATTGGGCTCATAAAAGCATAATGCTATTAACAAAACAGCAATAATAACTAGATATATTTTTGTTTTCGAAACTAATGTTTGAAAAACCTTTTTACTTGTATTTGGCATAATTTTCTCCCTTTAACATAATATATACATTTTACAGCGATTAGGAGCATTTGTCAAGGGCTGTAGACCGTTGTAAAAGCTCTATTAATCTTATACTACTAATAAATGATAGTCGTTATAACAAATTAATAGAGCTTTTCTATAACATATCATACGATAGCTATTTACTATTTTACATTATTCTATACTTTATTTATTTTGTACATACATTATGGCATCTGTTGTATCTGGTTTTACAATATCCGTATCTTTTACTACATCAAATGTAATTGTAAAGTCTTTTATTTGGTCTTCTTCTATTTCTCTTACTGCTAAACCTGTTTCTTTGTCTACATATCTTTCGTATCCGTCACCTTTTATTACATAACATTCTTTTCCTTTGCAGTTGGCAGGTTCTACTCCTACTAATATTGCATATTGCAAGTTTGCTATAAATCCGTCTGAAACATAAGTAACTGGTAAAATGTTTTCTCCTACTACTGTATTAGCATCTAAAATGTATTTTCTTCCTTTTGTTTCCAAGATAGATATTTTTTCTTCTCCTTTTCGATAGGAAATTATTTTTTCCATATCTTTATCATCCGAATACCATGTATGTATTGTTAAATAGTCATTTTCTAAATGATAAGATTCTGTTATCACAAAAGTATCTTCCAAATAATTATATTGTTTTACATAATAATTTGTTGCTACTTGTTTTTCTTTTGCTTTTTCGGAAAGTAATGTCATAATGATTGCTCTTCTCATAATGATTATTACATAAATAAGTAATATTGCTAACAAGATAAATACTAAGATTTTTATTGTTTTGCTATGTTTTTGGGTAAAAGTATTTGTTTTCTCTTTCTTTTCTACTTTTTTTACATTGTTTTTTTGGTTTTCTAGCTCTTTCATAAAAATCCCCCCTTTGTTTTATCTCTCATTTTCTATTAATTCTCTTTAATCTCATATTCCTCTAATAAAGGTCTAGCTACCATTTCTTCTGTTACTTCATTTAACTTCCATTCGGTAAAATCAATACTATTTTCTCCAATGATGCATCTTGCAAGTTTTCCTGTTTCTTTGTCAAAATAATAGGTATTGCTTACAACTCCTCGAGAAGGTTGTAATTTATAACATTCTTTTCCATTCACTTCTTCTGTTGTTATTGTGTAAGAAAAAGAATTTTTCATTTTGTCTGTCCAATTATCGGAAACGAGACTAGATATAGAATCAATTGGTTGTGTTTCTTTTTCTTCTATTTTGCCCGTATGGGCGATGTTACTATCTGGAAAAATTTCTATTTTTTCTTTAGAAACTTCATCAGCCCATATCTCTCTTACTATTTTTTCTTTGTTTTTCCATCTTTCTATATATTTTCCATCCTTATAGAAATATTCTACTACTTGGTCACTGTCAAAATAAGCGATATACGAATAATTCGGAGAAGAAAAGAAATCATGATATGCATTTGTTAATTTTTGTATAATACTAACGTTTCGCATAAAGTAAAGAAGTACTACTAATAGGAGTAGTATTATAATAAGAACTATTACTTTTACTATGTTTCCTTTTTTCATAAAAATTCCCCCTTTTCCTTCTTTTACTTTATTGTAACATAAATTTCTTTCTTTTTCAAATTTCCTTTTATACATTATGCAAAATCCCCAAAATGCTAAACATTTTTTGTTTAGATTTTGGGGATTTTTTGTTTACCCTAGTTAGGGTTTTGGTCTAGGTTTTATCTTTGTTTTGTTTTAGTACGGTAGTGTACTATTATTACTACTGCTGTACTTAATACCAGAATTGCAATTACAATATAGGTAATGTGATTTTCAAAGATACCTGGTGAGATAGCAATTAAAAGTTCTGCTTGTGCTGTGTCGTTATTTGGTTTGCTATCTGGATATTGGGCTTCGTTGTTTACGTCTTGGATAAATACTTGGTTAATTTGTTCTCCAATATTTGCTTCTCCTTGTTTCCAATGTAATACAAATTCTAATTCTTTGTATTCTCCTGGATTTAGGGTTACCTCTGCTAGGCTATCATTGATAATATATCCTGTTACCTCGTCTTGTATCCATCCTGGGTTTTCTTCTGGATTCCAATACATTCCTTCTGGAATACTTTCTATTACTTTTCCAACAGTACCTGCTATTTCACCTGTGTTACTTACACGAATGCAATAGCTTACTTCGATGGTAGTTTGATTTGTTTTTTTCGCGTGAACATCACGTTTTACTATTTCTCCCTTAGATGCATAGGTGTTTTCTGCTTTTGTTTCTCCATCTACGGTTACAGATTGAATCCATTTATCTACTGTAATATCAAAAACTTGTTTCTGATAGTAGAATGTAACATCGATATTACCTTCTGTTAATCTTCCTTTGCTGTTTTCTGGCTCTGGTAATACTGGGTTATAATATGGAATATCTTTTCTTTTTACTACATAGGTTTCTCCTACATAGCCTCCTTCTATTTGTTCTGTTGGTAATAGTTCTTCTCCTGTTTCTTTATCTACGTAGTGAACCGTAATTCCGCCTGCTGGTATTTTTTCAAATACTGCTACTACTTTTTTATTCTCTGTAACATTTTTGATTTGTTCTAAGGTAACTGTTCCATCTTCACGGACCGTAAAGTCTACTGGTACATCGTTAATGTATACGTTGCTTACCTTATAGCCGGTGCTTGGAATAATGATGATTTCTTTTTGAGAGTCTTCTCCGTGGTTTACTACTTCAAATGGTTTTTCTTCACTGCCTGTGATGCTTCCTCCTTCGCCTGCTTCTGTTGTGATTTCATAAGTTTTTATTCGATAATAGTAAATAACGGTTTGGCTATTTTCTCCTATTGTACCTTCTTTATTATCTGGCACTGTTACTAGTTCGTATTTACTGTCTATATCTTTTGCTTCTGTAGTTTGGTAAGTTTCTCCTACTTTGCCTACTATTACAACATCTTCTGCTATTTTTTGTGTGGTTCCTTCTAGATAATAATGTACAAGGATACTTCCGTCTTGTTTGGTTACTACTGTTTGTGTATCTTCTTGGGTATCTGTTTGTTCTCCATTTTCTAGGAAGATGGTTCCTTTTACCGTGTTACGAATAGAAGTTACTGTATCATCTGTAATAGAGTAATATACTTGTATTGCTTTATTCCATGTAATAGTTTGTACATTATCTCCTATAGCGTTTATATTTGATAATTCTTCTACCCAAGTAATAGTTTGTGCTTCTTTATCATAGGTTCCGCCTGCCAAGTTATTTTCTTTTGTCTCGTCTAGTGGATATGGTAAAGTATCTACAATAGTAAGTGTTCCATTTCCTTGATAATTGGTAACATTTGCTTGGTAAGTAATGGTGTAGGTAATAGCATCCGTTACTTCTGTAATTTCTGCTGGTCCTTCTTTTTCTATCTTTGGATTTTGAATACTTTCTTTATTTAACGTATAGGTATTGGTAATTACGTTTCCATTAATTGATTTTTGATAGAAGGTTAAGTCTCCTTTCTTTACTTCTTTTTCATCTGCTGTATAGTTTATGATGCTTCCATCTGTGTGATATTTTGGAAGACCAGTAAAGGTATATTTCCAATCGTTAGTTTCATCCACTTTTTGTTCTTGTACTACAGTATTTCCGTCTTTTACTTGTAAGTAAATAGCTTCTGGACGATTTCCATCTTGATTGTTATTGTCTTTCCAAATCTTGCTTACTTGTAATTCTGTAGTAAAGTTTTTGCTGGTTTCTGCTTTGTCTGTTACAGTTTGTGTTTCTTTTGTGGTGTCTAATGTAATGGTTGCCTTTGCAGTATTTACAAAAGAAGCATCTTCTTCTTTAATTTCTTTGTAGTATACTTCAATATTTTTGGTAATAGAAACTAGCATACTTTCCTTTTGATAGGTATCAATATTTTCTATTGTTTGGGTCCAAGTAATTGTTTTTGTTTTTGCATCATAAGTTCCGCCATCTAGTTTATTTTCTTTTGTTTCATCTAATTCATATGGTAAGGTGTCTACAATAGTTACTTGTGCATTTCCTAAGTAATTTTCTATTGTTACATTGTATGCTATTTTATATGTTAAGCTTTCTGTTTCGTTTGCAATAACATCTGTTCCTGTTTTCTCTATTGTAGGATTTTTAATAGAAGTTTCTGAAAGTTTATATGTGTTTGTAATGATATTTCCATTTATTTGTTTGTCATATAATGTTAGGTCTCCTGCATTTACTTCACGCTCATCTACCGTATAGTTTATAATACTTCCGTCTGCATGATATTTTGGAAGTCCTGTAAAGGTATGTTTCCAGCCTTCCTTTTCTGTAACTAAGCTTTCTTGTACTACTTCATTTCCATTTTTTACTTGTAGATAAATAGATTCTGGACGATTTCCGTCTGCATTTTCATTATCTACCCATGTTTTTACTACTTCTACCTCTGTTAGGAAGTTTTTGGTAGTTTCCCAAGTATCTTGTTTTGTATTAGTTTCCTTGGTTGTATCTAATTCTACTTTGCCAGTTACTTGGTTTACTATTTTTCCTTCTGCTGGACTAATATTTTGATAGTAAACAGTAATTGTTTTACTAATATTTATTTCTTTTGTTTGACCAGCAAAGGTATCCATTTCTCCTAATTCCTCTACCCATGTAATGGTTTTGGTTTGTTTATCATAGTTGCCTCCTGCTAAATCATTTGGTTTTGCTTCATCTAGTTCATATGGTAAGGTATCTACAATGGTTACTCTTCCGGTTCCTATGTAGTTTTCTATGTTAGCAGTATAATGAATGGTATAGGTAATTGCTTGTTGTTGGTTTGTTATCTCTGTAGTACCTGTCTTTTCGATGCTTGGATTTTTAATGCTAGAGTCTGTTAACTTATAGGTATTGGTGATAGTGTTTCCACTAATTTGTTTATCATAAAGCTCTAAGTCTCCTGCAGTTTCTTCACGCTCGTCTACCGTATAAGTAATAATACTTCCATCTGCTTGGTATTTTGGAAGTCCGGTAAAGGTATGTTTCCATCCTTCTTTTTCTGTTACTAAGCTTTCTTGTACTACTTCATCTCCATTTTTTACTTGTAAGTAGATTGCATCTGGTCTATTTCCATCAGCATTTTCTTCATCTTCCCATGTTTTTACTACTTCTACCTCTGTTACAAAGTTTTCGGTGGTCTCAAAAGTATCTTCTTTGGTATCTGTATCTTTGGTGGCATCTAAGTAGATTGTTCCACTTACTTTGTTATTTAGGCTTCCTTCTTCCACATTAATGTTTTCATAACTTAATTGGATTGTTTTCCTAATATTTATTTCTTTTGCTTCTCCTTGGAATGTGTCTATATCTCCTAAGTTTTCTACCCATGTGATAGTTTTTGCTTCTTTATTGTAGGTTCCTCCGGCTAAGTCATATGGTTTGGTTTCATCTATTGCATATGGTAAGGTATCTACAATAGTTACTGTTCCGGTTCCTACATAGTTTTCTACGGTCGCATGGTAGGTAATGGTGTATTCTACTTGCTCGTCTTTACTGGTTATTTCTGTTGTACCTGTTTTCTCTATGCTTGGTTCTTTGATGTTTGTACTACTCAATTTATAGGTATTGGTGATGGTGTTTCCACTAATTTGTTTATTGTAGAGTGCTAGGTCTCCTGGGGTTTCTTCACGTTCGTCTACTGTATAGGTAATAGTACTTCCTTCTGAACTATATTTTGGTAAACCTGTAAAGGTATATTTCCAATCTGGTCCTGTTACTTTTTGTTCTTGTACTACTTGGTCTCCATTTTTTACTTGTAAGTAGATTACATCTGGTCTATTTCCGTCTGCATTTTCTTCATCTACCCATGTTTTTACTACTTCTACTTCTGTTACAAAGTTTTGTTTTGTTTCTAAGGTATCTTCTTGGGTATTGGTTTCTTTTGTTGTGTCTAAGTCTATTTTTCCACTTACCTTATTTACTAATTTATCTTCTTGTACTGAAATATTTTGATAGTACACTTTTATATTTTTGGTAATATTTATTTCTTTTGCCTCTCCTTGGAAAGTATCAATATCACCTAATTCTTCTACCCAAGTAATGGTTTTTGCTTCTTTGTTATAGATTCCTCCATCTAGGTTGTTTGGTTTTGATTCGTCTAGTTCATATGGCAAGGTATCTACGATGGTTACTCTTCCGGTTCCTATGTAATTGTTTACAGTTGCTGTATAGGAAATAATATAATCTAATGCTTGATCTTTACTAGTAATTTCTAGAGTTCCCATTTTTTGAATACTTGGGTCTTGAATGCTGGTGTCTGTTAGTTTATAGGTATTGGTAATCGTATTTCCTTTTATTTGTTTGTCATATAAACTTAAATCTCCTGAGGTTTGTTCACGTTCATCTACCGTGTAAGTGATAGAATTTCCATCTTCTCCATATTTGGGTAAGTTCGTAAAGGTATGTTTCCAGCCTTCCTTTTCTGTTACTAAGCTTTCTTGTACTACTTCATTTCCGTTTTTTACTTGTAGATAAATAGCTTTTGGACGGTTTCCGTCTGCATTATCATTATCTACCCATGTTTTTACCGCTTCTACACTTGTTACAAAGTTTTCTGTGGTTTCAAAAGTATCTTCTGTTGTGTTTGTATCTTTTGTTGTATCTAGCTCTATTTTTCCACTTACTTTGTTACTGAAACTTCCTTCTGTTACATTAATGTTTTCGTAGCTTAGTTGTATTGTTTTACTGATGTTTATTTCTTTTGCTTCTCCTTGGAAAGTGTCAATATCTCCTAAATCTTCTACCCATGTAATGGTTTTGGCTTCTTTATCGTAATTTCCTCCATCTAGTTCATATGGTTTGGTTTCATCAATAGCATATGGCAAGGTATCTACTATGGTTACCCTTCCTGTTCCTATATAGTTTTCTATTGTTGCGTTGTAAGTTATGGTATATTCTAACTGCTCGTCTTTGCTGGTAATGGTACTTGTTCCTGTTTTGTCAATTGTTGGTTCTTTGATGTTTGTATTACTTAATTTATACGTATTGGTTATCGTGTTTCCACTGATTTGTTTATTGTATAACGTTAAATCTCCTGGTGTTTCTTCACGTTCGTCTACCGTGTAAGTAATAGAGTTTCCATCTGAACTATATTTTGGTAAATTGTTGAAAGTATGTTTCCAGTCTGGTCCTGTTACTTTTTGTTCTTGTACCACCTGTTCTCCATTTTTTACTTGTAAATAGATAGCAGTTGGTCTATTTCCATCGGCATTTTCGTTATCTTCCCATGTTTTTATTGCTTCTACAGAGGTAGTAAAGTTTTCTGTTGTTTCAAGGGTATCTTCTTTGGTGTCAGTATCTTTGGTAGTATCTAAGTAAATTGTTCCACTTACATTGTTTACTAAACTTCCCTCTTCTACATTGATGTTTTCATAGCTTAACTGAATGGTTTTACTAATAGATATTTCTTTTGCTGTTCCTTGGAAGGTGTCTATATCTCCTAAGTTTTCTACCCATGTTATGGTTTTTGCTCCTTTATTGTAATTTCCTCCATCTAATTCATATGGTTTGCTTTCGTCGATGGCATATGGCAAAGTATCTACGATGGTTACAGTTCCTGTTCCTATGTAGTTTTCTACTGTTGCATGGTAGGTTATGGTATATTCTAACTGTTCGTCTTTGCTGGTAATGGTACTTGTTCCTGTTTTGTCAATTGTTGGTTCTTTGATGTTTGTATTACTTAATTTATACGTATTGGTTATCGTGTTTCCACTGATTTGTTTATTGTATAACGTTAAATCTCCTGGTGTTTCTTCACGTTCGTCTACCGTGTAAGTAATAGAGTTTCCATCTGAACTATATTTTGGTAAATTGTTGAAAGTATGTTTCCAGTCTGGTCCTGTTACTTTTTGTTCTTGTACCACCTGTTCTCCATTTTTTACTTGTAAATAGATAGCAGTTGGTCTATTTCCATCGGCATTTTCGTTATCTTCCCATGTTTTTACTGCTTCTACACTTGTTACAAAGTTTTCGGTTGTTGTAAAGGTATCTTCTTTAGTATCTGTTTCTTTTGTTGTGTCTAAGTCTATTTTTCCGCTTACGTTATTTACTAGTGTTCCTTCTTCTACATTAATATTTTGATAGTATACGGTTATAGTTTTCGTAATACTTATTTCTTCTGCTTCATTACTAAAGGTATCAATATCTCCTAATTCCTCTACCCAGGTAATGGTTTTTGCTTCTTTGTTGTATTCTCCTTCCTGTAGGTTATTTGGTTTTGATTCGTCTAATTCATATGGCAGAGTATCTACAATGGTTACTCTTCCGGTTCCTATGTAATTATCTACTGTTGCTGTATAGGCAATGGTATAGGTTAGTGCTTGGTCTTTGCTGGTAATTTCTGCAGTACCTGTTTTGTCTATGGTAGGATTTTGGATGCTTTGATTGGTTAATTTATAGGTATTGGTTATGGTATTTCCTTCTATTTGTTTTGTGTATAGTTTTAAATCTCCGGTTTCTGCTTCACGCTCATCTACTGTATAAGTGATGATGTTTCCGTCTTCTTCGTATTTTGGTAGATTGGTGAAGGTATATTTCCAGTCTGGTCCTGTTACTAAAGCTTCTTCTACCATTTCTGCTCCATTTTTTACTTGTAAGTAAATAGATTCTGGACGGTTACTGTCTGCATTTTCATTATCTACCCATGTTTTTACTGCTTCTACAGAAGTTACAAAGTTTTGTGTTGTTTCAAAAGTATCTGTTTTTGTATCAGTATCTTTGGTAGCATCTAAATCTATTTTTCCACTTACATTGTTTATCAAGCTTGCTTCTTGTACATTGATGTTTTCGTAAGATAGACGAATTGTTTTACTAATATTTATTTGTTTTGCTCCTTGATTAAAGGTATCTACTTCACCTAATTCTTCAACCCAGGTAATAGTTTTAGCTTCTTTATTATAGCTTCCTCCTGCTAGGTCATATTCTTTTGTTTCATCTATTTCATATGGTAAGGTATCTACAATAGTTACTCTTCCGGTTCCTATGTAGTTTTCTACGGTTGCTGTATAGGTAAGTGTGTATTGTACTTGGTCTTCCTTGCTTGTAATTTCTGTGGTACCTGTTTTGTCTATGCTTGGAGTTTGAATCGTTGTGTTGGTTAGTTTATAGGTATTGGTGATGGTGTTTCCACTAATTTGTTTATCATATAGTTTTAAGTCTCCTGCGGTTTCTTCACGTTCGTCTACGGTGTAGGTAATAGGAGTTCCATCGCTACTATATTTTGGTAAGTTGGTAAAGGTATGTTTCCAGTCTGGTCCTGTTACTAAAACTTCTTCTACCATTTCATCTCCGTTTTTTACCTGTAAGTAGATGGATTCTGGACGATTACCGTCTGCATCTTCGTTATCTACCCATGTTTTTACCGCTTCTACACTTGTTACAAAGTTTTCGGTTGTTTCAAAGGTATCTGTTTGGGTATCGCTATCTTTAGTAGCATCTAAGTCTATTTTTCCGCTTACATTATTTACTAGTCTTCCTTCTTCTACATTGATGTTTTCATAGGATAATTGAATGGTTTTACTGATGTTTACTTGTTTTGCTCCTTCTTGGAAGGTGTCTATATTTCCTAAGCTTTCTACCCATGTGATGGTTTTTGCTTGTTTGTTATATTCTCCTCCTGCTAGGTCATATGGTTTACTTTCGTCGATAGCATATGGCAAGGTATCTACAATGGTTACGGTTCCTGTTCCTATATAGTTTTCTACCGTTGCATTATAGGTTATGGTATATTCTAGTTGCTCATCTTTACTGGTAATAGTACTTGTTCCTGTTTTGTCAATTGCTGGTTCTTTGATATTAGTATTACTTAATTTATAGGTATTGGTGATAGTGTTTCCACTAATTTGTTTATCATATAGTTTTAAATCTCCTGGATTTTCTTCACGTTCGTCTACCGTATAGGTAATTACACTTCCATCTGCATTATATTTTGGTAGCCCCGTAAAAGTATATCTCCAATCATCTCCTGTTACTTTTTGTTCTTGTACCAAACCTTGGTCATTTTTTACTTGTAGATAAATGGCTTCTGGTCTATTTCCATCGGCATTTTCGTTATCTACCCATGTTTTTACTGCTTCTACAGAAGTAGTAATTTCTATTGGAGTTGTTACCTGACCTTTAACAGTGTCTTCTTTGGTTGGAGTTTTCAAGCTTAGTTTACCACTTACTTGATTTTGTACATTTTCTGCTCCATAATTTATGTCTTTATAATATAATGTTACATTTTTGGTAAAGGTAATGGTTTTAGCTCCTGTTTGGTAGGTATCAAAGTTTTCTATTGTTTCTACCCAAGTAATTGTCTTTTGTCCAGCATCATAGTTTCCGCCATCCAATTGATTTACTTTACCTTCATCTAAGGCATATGGTAAGGTATCTACGATGGTTACAGTTGCTTCTCCTATATACTGATTTACATTTACTTGATATTGAATCGTATAAGAAACAGCATCTGTATCTGAAGTTATTTTTTCTGGTCCTGTTTTGGTAATACTATGTCCCGTGATGGCTGGTTCTACTTTTTTATAGTAGAAAATAACTTCTATTGGGTCTTTTGTTAAATATCCTGTACTATTGGTTGGTTCTGGTTCTTCTGCTTCATAGCTTGCAATTTCTTCTCTTGTAAAAGAATAACTATCTCCTACATAGCCACTTTGTGTTTTTTGTTGTAGTATTTCTTCTCCTGTTGCTTTATCAATATATTTTACTGTTACCCCACCAGCTACAATTTTCTGGAATTCTACTCGTACATTAATATTTTTTGTTACATTGGTAAATTTATCTAATGTAACTACTCCATTTTCTCCTGCTTCTGGAATTTCTATTGGTTCGTCATTAACATAAATTGCTTTTATTTCATAATTAGGATTTGGAGTAATTACAATATCTTTTACAGAATTTTCTCCATGTCGTACTGTTTCGTATGGATTCTGGTCGCTTCCTGAGATGGTTCCCCCTTCTCCTGCTTCTGTTGTTATTTGATAAGTAATTTTTTCATTCGTTAATCCAACAGATACAACAGCTTCTTGTTCATTGCTACCTGATGTTATTTGTGCTTCTCCATTAAAGCTTCCTTTTAATACTTGTAATTTCCATGTTCCGCTTTCAGAAATGAGTTTAAATTGGATTTGGTTTCCTTCTTCTACTTGGTATCCTTCTAATGGTTCTTCTGATAAAGTATATATTTCATTTGGATATAAGCCTGCGATACGTATTTGTCCTAGTGCATTTGTTTTGTATTTTGTTACAGATAATCCTCTTCCATTTAAGTTAAATGTTACATTTTGTATAATAGTTCCTGAGTTTTCATCTGTTTTGGTTAATAAAAAGGTATATTTTTCTCCTTCTGGTATTACTAACCCAACTTTTCCAGATTCTGCTGTATTATTTTGGTTATAATATACTCCAAATGTTCCATAGCTTGTGCTTAAATAGCTTTGATTTGCTGGTACCGTAAATGGATAAGTGAATTGTAACATTTCACCTGCTGGCAATGTAAAGTCGTTTGTTACAATTAAATAGGATTTTATTGTTTTTAAATCACTTGGTGTTGTTGTCCAGCCATTACTTGGTTCTGCTATATCTTTTGTTGCATCTGCATTTTCGGAATAGTAGATAGTCATTTGACTTGGTTCTATTCCTGCTACTGCTGTAATATTCCCTGCTAACAGAGTAGTAAAGGTGCTTCCTAAATCTTCTCCACTTACTGGTGTTTTATTTCCTTGTGTTGGAATTCTTCCTAATATTACTGGATTTGTACATTCTGCAAAAGTATTGTTTAATATTTTTAGTGTCATATTTGCTGTAGTATCTTGGTTGTTATTTTCTATCTTTCCAGTATTATTTGTTTCTTCTAGAGAACTTACTACTTTTCCTGTACTTTCATAATTACTTATTTCTGATACACTAATAAGTTCAGGGTCTGCAATAAATCCTACTTGTATTGTATCTATACCATTTACACCATCTTCTGGAATTCCTTCTAGTGCCCATGGTACTTCATTATAGTAATGTACGGAACTTTCATTGTAATAATACATGTTAATATCTTTAGCAACAGTTGGTGTCATTGGGTCTACTGTTAAATTAGTGTTAATTTCTATTGTGGTATCTTTTGTATATAGATTTGTTGATTCTCCATCTACTGTAACACGTAAATAGTTTTTTCCATTTCTTTTTATTACTTCTACATTTTTAATGGATAAATCATTTGTATATAACATTCTAGATGCGTTTATTTCTACATCTGTAATATATTCTGGAAGTTCTATATCAAAAATAGGACGTGCATACCATTCAAATTTTGCTGGTGCTCCATTTTTTACTGTAATCGTTAATATTACATTTTCATTTACTTTTCCTACTTCAAGGCTTTGTTTACTAATACTTATGGTGGATTGTGAAAGTGGTTCTACTAATGGAAGCATTGCCTCTGCTGAGCCACCACCTGTATAATCGGATTCTCCGTCTTTTCTAGAGGTATTGGTAAAACCTTCAGCTAGGTTTTGGAATGTTGAAATTTCTGCTTTTGTATATGGCATGTCTGGACTTATGTCTCTGTGGGCAATGTATGTGTATGTTCCAGATATTACAATCGGTTTTGAGGTAATAGAAACAACCGGTCCTGTTTTTTCTGGTAAATTAATATAATAGAATCCATTTTCATCTAATGGTGAATTTTTATTGATAGTTCCTAATAATGTTCCTTTTTTATCGTATACTTGTACATAACCTTCTGTACCAAATATCATTTCAAAGTTTTGTTTGCTCATAGCAAACATAGTCGTATAAATATAATTTACTCCATCTACATTAGTGGAATAACGGTTTCCTTCTGCATCTACAAATTCTTGGTCATGTTCTTCTATTCGTAAGCTATTGATGGTTCCTAATTCCTGTATCTCTAAACTTACATTAAAATTATATCCTTGTTCTACTCCTGATTCTTGTTTAATACTGTTACGATAAAATATTGCTTTTTCTAATGCTCCTTCAGAATCTGCACCTACTATTTCTTTTAATGTGTAGTTGTCTTCTGCTGTATTTGTAAAGGTTTTAGTAGAAGTATTGCTATATACTTCCATGGTTGAGGTTGTTTTACAAAGGAAAGCATTTCCTGTTTCCATAATAGAATCATATGCTGATGCTGGATAGTCAAAAGTAATTAAATATTCATCTGTTCCCAGACTAGATGCTACTACATTGTTTTCTGGTGTGTTTTCCACTTGTATGGTAATGGTATGATTTTCTAAGTCTGCACTACAGTTTGCATTGGAGAAAATTACCTCATTTCCTACAGTTCCATCTCTACCATTGGTTGCTGCTGTACTTACTGCTGCTACAGCATACTGTGTTGGATTGATTCCATTAAAGGTAGGTATTTGCATTGTTACTGTTGTTTTCTTTACAGGTAATGGATATGGTTTAGTAGCAGTATCTAATCTCGTTCTTACTGCTATTTGTATAGTAATTCCTCTTTCTCCATTTCTGTTATAAGGAATGTATTTTGAAATTCTTTGTGCTACATGTATATTAAAGTTAGCTTCCCAACCTAAGTTTACATAGATTGATTTGTTAATAGACACTACACTTCCGTCATCACCATAATAGGTTCCTGTTAGCGTTATTTTGCTATTTTGATTCATCTTTTTTAAATCAAAATCTGCTGTAGCATCAATACTTAACGGAAAACTTCCTGTAATATAGCCATCTGTTATTTGTCTAAAATAAATTGTTTTATTTTCCGCATCAATTCTGTCTATAACTTGACTTGTTCCAGATAGCTTAATTGGCATCATAAAATTATTATCTAATGTGCCATTTTCGTCTGTTACTTTTATTACTGGGTTTTCAAGTCTTCCTTCTTCTACATTAATTTGGTAGTTAATCTCTGGTCTTTGCCCATTAATGTCTGCTACCATAGAATGAGTTTCTGTTCCTGTACTTGATGTAAAATAGGCCTTGAATTTTACTTTGTCACTTTGAGTAGTATTATCTTGTCCCTCTAAGTCTACTGCTACTGCTGTATTGGTAACAAAGATAGGCAACATGCTTAGTAATAAAAGTATTACTAAAATGAATTTACAAATTACTTTTCCTTTCTTCATATTAACCTCTCCTTTTGAATGATAACTTTCCTCTTTATACTATAACTAGTTTTATTTTGTTTGTAAATGGGGGATTTTGGCAAGATTAGTAATTTGTTACAAAGGTGTTTCTTTTCTGCTTACGGAAATGGTTTTTGCCATTTTTTTTGCGAAATATGACATTTTAATGATATTTTTGTAATATTTCCAAGATTTGCATCAAAAAAAGAGAGGATGTGAACATAACATTCTCTCTTTTCTTTGTATCCGTAGGTTTTTTCTATCCAACGGTGTTAGGTTGTACCTCTTCTTGCATTTCTCCTACTTTTTCTTCTTGTTCTGTATTAATATGAATTTCTTTATATTTTGCCATACCTGTTCCTGCTGGGATTAGTTTACCAATGATAACATTTTCTTTTAGTCCGATTAAGTTATCTACTTTTCCTTTAATAGCAGCTTCTGTTAATACTCTTGTTGTTTCTTGGAAAGATGCTGCAGATAGGAAGCTTTCGGTAGCAAGTGAAGCTTTGGTAATACCTAATAATGTATGTTTTCCAGTTGCTGGTCTTAATCCTTGTTCTATTGCTTCTTTGTTTTTGTCTTCAAATTCATAAACATCTACCAAAGAACCAGTGAACATATCGGTATCTCCATTGTCCTCAATTTTAATTTTCTTAAGCATTTGTCTACCAATTACCTCAATGTGTTTATCATTAATATCAACACCTTGGTTACGGTATACTTTTTGTACTTCTGCGATTAAATAACGATATACACCTTCTGGTCCATTGATTGCTAAAATTTCATTTGGGTTAATAGAACCTTCTGTAATTGGGTCTCCTGCTTCTATAAAGTCTCCTTCTTTTACATGTAGTTTAGAACCAAATGGTATACTATAGGTTTTTGAATTATCTTTAGAAGTAATCGTTACTTCTTTTTTCTTCTTATCGTCTGTGATTTTTACTTCACCGTCTATTTCAGAAATAATTGCTAATCCTTTTGGTTTTCTAGCTTCGAACAATTCCTCTACTCTAGGAAGACCTTGTGTAATATCTCCTCCTGCAACACCACCTTGGTGGAAGGTTCTCATGGTTAGCTGTGTACCAGGCTCTCCAATAGATTGTGCTGCTATTATACCAACAGATTCTCCTATATTTACTTCTTTATGTGTTGCAAGTCCCATTCCATAACATTTTGCACATACACCATGTTTTGTTCTACAAGATAATGGAGAACGAATTTTTAAGCTAGAGTATCCTACTGCTAATAGTTTTTTCACAATATCTTCGGTAATCATGGTATCTCTGTCTACAATAAGTTCTTTGGTTGTTGGGTCGTAAATGTCTTCTGTTACGTATCTTCCTATTAGTCTTTCTTCAAATTTTTCTAAGACTTGATTTCCGTCTTTGATATCCATTACAACAATGCCTTCATGTGTACCACAGTCTTCTTCTCTTACAATAATATCTTGGGCAACATCTACTAATCTTCTTGTTAAGTATCCAGAGTCTGCTGTTCTTAGAGCAGTATCTGCAAGTCCTTTTCTACCACCATGAGAAGATACGAAGTATTCTAGTGCATCTAGTCCCTCACGGAAACAAGATTTAATCGGAATTTCTACAGCTTTACCTTGGGTATTTGCCATAAGTCCACGCATACCTGCAATTTGTCTTAACTGGTTCATATTACCTCTTGCTCCAGATTGTGCCATCATGAAGATTGGGTTCATATCATCAAAGTTTTCTTCCATTGCTTTACTTACATCTTGTGTTGCATCTTCCCAAACTTTAATAACAGATTCATATCTTTCATTATTGGTAATTAAACCACGTTTGTATTTTTTAGATATTTCTTCTACTTTTTTATCTGCTTCTGCTAAAATTTCTGCTTTCTTTTCTGGTACTGCAACATCAGCAACAGATACGGTAATAGCACCTTTAGTAGAATATTTAAATCCTGTTGCTTTAATATAATCTAATACTTCTGCAGCATCAGATAAGCCATGTTTGTTAATTACTTTTTCTACGATTTTTCCTAAGTTTTTCTTGATAACTGGAAAATCAATTTCTAAGTCAAACATATGCTCTGGATCTGTTCTGTCTACATATCCTAAGTCTTGTGGGATTCCTTGGTTATAAATTACTCTACCTACAGTTGTTTCAATGGTTTTGTGTTGTAATTCTCCCTCTATTTCCTTATACATTCTTATTTTTACTTTTGCATGTAAGCCTAAGTCTCCATTTTGATATGCCATTAAAGCTTCGTCTGTATCTTTAAAATACATTCCTTCGCCTTTTTCTCCTGGAACTTCCATGGTTAAGTAATAACTACCTAAAATCATATCCTGTGTTGGTACCGTTACTGGTTTACCATCTTGTGGTTTTAATAAGTTGTTAACAGATAACATTAAATATCTTGCTTCTGCTTGTGCTTCTGGTGAAAGTGGTACGTGTACCGCCATTTGGTCTCCGTCGAAGTCTGCGTTAAATGCAGTACATACTAATGGATGTAGTTTAATAGCTCTACCTTCTACTAGTACTGGTTCAAATGCTTGAATACCTAATCTATGTAGAGTAGGTGCACGGTTTAACATAACTGGATGGTCATGAATAACATCTTCTAGAATGTCCCATACTTCTGGTCTTAGTCTTTCTACCATTCTTTTTGCATTTTTAATATTATGCGCAATTCCTCTTCCTACCAATTCTTTCATTACAAATGGCTTAAATAGTTCTACTGCCATTTCTTTTGGAAGACCACATTGGTATATTTTAAGTTCTGGTCCTACAACGATAACAGAACGACCAGAGTAGTCTACTCTTTTTCCTAGTAAGTTTTGTCTAAATCTTCCTTGTTTTCCTTTTAACATATCTGATAAAGATTTTAATGCTCTATTTCCTGCTCCTGTAACAGGACGTCCACGTCTGCCGTTATCGATTAGGGCATCTACAGATTCTTGTAACATTCTTTTTTCATTACGTACAATAATTTCTGGTGCTCCTAATTCTAATAGTCTTTTTAAACGATTGTTACGGTTAATTACTCTACGGTATAAATCGTTTAAGTCAGATGTTGCAAATCTACCTCCATCTAACTGTACCATTGGTCTTAGTTCTGGTGGAATAACAGGAACGACTCCCATTATCATCCATTCTGGTCTATTCCCAGATAAACGGAAAGATTCTACAGTGTCTAATCTTTTTACTATTTTCGCTTTCTTTTGCTCGCTTGCTTTTTCTAATTCTTTTTTTAGTTTTGCGGATAATTTTTCTAAGTCAATTTCTTCTAATAATGTTCGGATACTTTCTGCTCCCATTCCGGCTTTAAAAGAACCTTTTCCGTATTTTTCGATAGCGTCATGGTATTCTTTCTCGCTAAGAACTTGTGCTTTCATTAATCCAGATGTTCCTTTGTCTGTTACAATGTAAGATGCAAAATATACTACTTTTTCTAGGCTTCGTGGAGAAATATCTAGCATTAATGCAATTCTACTTGGAATTCCTTTAAAATACCAAATATGTGCCACTGGTGCAGCAAGTTCAATATGTCCCATTCTTTCTCTTCTTACTTTAGATTTTGTAACTTCTACTCCACAGCGGTCACAGACAATACCCTTGTATCTTACTCTTTTATATTTTCCACAATGACATTCCCAGTCTTTGGTTGGTCCAAATATTCTTTCACAAAACAGTCCATCTTTTTCTGGTTTTAGTGTTCTATAGTTAATAGTTTCTGGTTTTTTTACTTCTCCTCTGGACCATTCTCTTATTTTTTCATCTGATGCTAATCCTATTTTAATTTTATCAAATATTTCTAACTCTTCCACTATTCAAATAGCCCCCTCTTTTTTTGGTAGGACTTTCCTACTGTTTATTTGCTTTGCTCTTTTTTGAGCTTTCTCTATTTGTTTGTTAGGATCCTATTTCAGAAACACTGCTGTACAATTTAAGAAGGCATCCTGTAATAGGAAAATCCTAACTGGTAAATAACCCCTAGACTATTTTATTTTTTATTCTTCTTCGATAATATCATTATCATTTAATAGATTATCTTCGCCAAGGTCTGTATCTGTTAGCATCATTTCATCGGCATCGTCTACTAAATCTTCAAACAGATTATCATTTTCATCCTCTGTTTCCTCTATATAGCCGTCTTCTAATTCATCTGGTAAAATGACATCTTCTTCTTGGAATTTTTTGTCCATTTCTGGATTGTATTCTATTCCGTCTTCAATATGTTCTTTTAATTCTAATTCTTTGTTATCCTTAGAATATAGTCGTACATCCAGTCCTAGAGACTGTAATTCTTTAATTAATACTTTAAAGCTTTCTGGAACTCCTGGTTCAGGTACGTTTTCTCCTTTTACAATGGCTTCGTAAGTTTTTACACGTCCTACGACATCATCGGATTTTACGGTTAAGATTTCTTGTAAGGTATATGCTGCACCATATGCTTCTAATGCCCAAACTTCCATCTCTCCAAATCTTTGTCCTCCAAATTGTGCTTTACCTCCAAGAGGTTGTTGTGTTACTAAAGAGTATGGTCCTGTAGAACGAGCATGTATTTTATCATCTACTAAGTGGTGTAGTTTTAACATATACATAACACCAACGGTAATTGGTTTATCAAATGGTTCTCCGGTTCTTCCATCATATAAAGTTGTTTTTCCATCTCTAGATAGTCCTGCTTCTTCTAGTAAGTCTTCAATATCTTTTCCGGATGCTCCGTCAAATACTGGTGTTGCTACTTTCCAGCCTAATGCTCTTGCTGCAGCTCCTAAGTGTACTTCTAGCACCTGTCCCAAGTTCATACGAGAAGGAACACCTAATGGGTTTAATACAATGTCTACTGGTGTACCATCTGGTAAGAAAGGCATATCTTCTTCTGGTAAGATTCTAGATACAACACCTTTATTTCCATGGCGTCCTGCCATTTTATCTCCTACAGATATTTTTCTTTTTTGTGCAATATAACAACGAATTACTTGGTTTACACCAGGTCCTAATTCATCTGAATTGTCTCTGTCAAATACTTTAATATCTACTATCGTTCCAGATTCTCCATGTGGTACACGTAAAGAGGTGTCTCTTACTTCTCTTGCTTTTTCTCCAAAGATAGCACGAAGTAATCTTTCTTCTGCGGTAAGTTCTGTTTCTCCTTTTGGAGTAACTTTACCTACTAAAATATCTCCTGGTCTTACTTCTGCACCAATACGAATAATTCCGTTTTCATCTAAGTCTTTTAATCCGTCATCTCCTACGTTTGGTATATCTCTTGTTATTTCTTCTGGTCCTAATTTGGTATCACGACATTCGCAGTCGTATTCTTCAATATGAATAGATGTATACACATCTTCTTTTACTAGTCTTTCGCTAATTAATACAGCGTCTTCGTAGTTATATCCTTCCCACGTTGCAAAAGCTATTAATACGTTTTTACCAAGAGCCATTTCTCCATTTTGAGTAGATGGTCCATCTGCAATAACGTCTCCTGCTTTTACTTTTTCGCCTTTTACGACAATTGGTCTTTGGTTGATACAAGTACCACCATTGGTTCTCTTGAATTTACGTAGTTTATGTGTTTTAGTTTCTCCGTTTTTATATTTTACAACAATTTCGTTTCCTGTTACTTTTTGAATAACACCATCATCTTCTGCCAAAATCATAATGCCAGAATCTTTTGCTGCTCTATATTCTATACCAGTTCCTACAATTGGGGAATCTGGAATTAATAGTGGAACTCCTTGACGTTGCATGTTAGCACCCATTAATGCACGGTGTGCGTCGTCATGCTCCAAAAATGGTATCATGGCAGCAGCAACAGACACTAATTGTTTTGGGGATACGTCTACATAGTCTACTCTATCTGGTGTTACCTCTGCAATATCGTCTAAAATTCTTACTTTTATTTTTTTGTTAATAAAGTTTCCATTTTTATCTAATGGTTCAGATGCTTGTGCAATGATGTATTTATCTTCTATATCAGCAGACATATAGTCTACAATATCTGTTACTCTTCCTGTCTTTTTATCTACTCTACGATATGGTGTTTCTACGAATCCGTATTCGTTAATAATAGCAAAAGAAGAAAGTGCAGAAATTAATCCGATGTTTGGTCCTTCTGGTGATTCAATTGGACATAATCTACCATAGTGAGTATAGTGAACGTCTCTTACTTCGAATCCAGCTCTTTCACGAGATAATCCTCCTGGTCCTAATGCAGACACCCTTCTTTTATGGGTAAGTTCAGAAAGTGGGTTAGTTTGATCCATAAATTGTGAAAGTTGTGAACTACCGAAGAATTCACGAATAGAAGAACTGATTGGTTTTGTATTAATTAAAGTTTGTGGTGTTACAACGTCTAAGTCTTGAATGGTCATTCTTTCACGAACTACTCTTTCTAGTCTTGTTAAACCAATACGGAATTGGTTTTGTAATAGTTCTCCTACGCAACGGATACGTCTATTTCCTAAATGGTCTATGTCATCTACATGTCCTAAACCATGGTCTAGGTTTAATAGGTAACTTACAGAAGCAAGGATGTCTTCTGTTGTAATATGTTTTGGTACTAATTCGTCGATTCTTTCTTTACATACTTTAACAAGGTCTTTCTCTTCTGTTGTGTCTACAATGCTTTTTAGTACAGCATAGTTTACATTTTCTTTAATATGTAATGTACTCAAATCAATTTCAGATAAGTATTTATAAATGTTAACTGTTCCATTTCCAATAATTCTTACTTTTTTGTCATTTACTTTGACATCTACTACGTTAACACCTGCATTTTGAATTTCTTCTGCTAGCTCTTCTGTAATAACAGCATCTTTTTCTACTAGCACTTCTCCTGTTTCTGGGTTTACGATTGTTTCCCAAGCAATTTGGTTTGTAATTCTAGTAGCTAAAGATAGCTTTTGGTTAAATTTGTATCTTCCTACTTTAGCTAAGTCATAACGACGATTATCAAATAAAAGTCCGTTAAATAGATTTCTTGCTGCTTCTACAGTTGGAAGTTCTCCTGGTCTTAACTTTTTATAGATTTCAATTAATGCTTCGTCTTGGTTTTTAATAGGATCTTTTTCTATGGTAGCTTTTAGTTTTTCTTCGTCTCCAAAGAATTCTAATATTTGTTCATCTGTGATAATTCCTAATGCTCGTAGTAAAGAAGTAACTGGAAGTTTTCTTGTCCTATCTACGCGCACATAAAAAACATCGTTACTATCGGTTTCGTATTCTAACCAAGCTCCACGAATTGGCATTACTGTAGAAGTATAAATACGTTTTCCTGTTTTGTCGAAGTCAGAAGCATAATAGCATCCTGGTGAACGAACTAATTGGCTTACTACAACTCTTTCTGCTCCGTTAATAACAAAGGTTCCGCTATCTGTCATTACTGGGAAATCTCCAAGATAAATTTCTTGTTCTTTTATTTCCCCTGTTTCGCGGTTAATAAGTCTTACTTTTACATGTAAGCGTGTAGAATAGGTTGCATCTCTCTCTTTTGCTTCTTCTAGAGTATATTTGGTATCTTTTTCCATGTAATAGTCTAAAAACTCTAGTACTAGGTTTCCTGAATAGTCTATAATAGGAGAAATATCTCTTAAAACTTCTCCAAGCCCTTCTTCTACAAACCAGTCATAAGAATCTTTTTGCACTTTAATTAAGTTTGGCATTTCAATAAAATCGCCAATTTTTGCGAAACTTTTACGTGTGCATTTTTCATGTTTAATATCTGTAATCAACTTTAAACCACCCCTACAAAATTTTTAAAGCAGATTTTTAGAATTTATTTATTTTATCTATTGGTGTATTTACTAGAAAAAAAGTCCTTCTTATTTTCTATTTTAGAAAAAAGAAAGCCGTACTGCTTCTCTTCGTCTTTTCCTTTTTCTAAAATAGGAATAATTCCTCTTTTTTTCTATTTTAAGAACGAATTTAATAAGACAACAAAAAAGTCGCCGGCAATCTTTTCTTTATTGCCAACTACTTTATATGTTATTTACTTGTTTAGATTTAATTTTTTAAATAAAATAATCTTAATCACCCTTATTTCTCTATGTTTAAGATTAATTGCTGTAATAGTTTCAGATAAAATCCCCATCTTATTACAAATAGTATAATAAGAATATCACACAAAAGGCTAATTGTCAATCATTTTGGTAAAAATTTTAACTAATTTTAAATAGGATTTTTAAAATATTTGATCGGTACAATTAGGAAGAATGTTCGGCGCATGAAAAAAGAGAAGTCAAGAAGGCTCCTCTTTTTATTTCTTTTCTGTTATATTTGCAATATCACCATGTAGTGGAATAACATCCCATCCTGTTAATTCATCTACATATGGCTCGTAATATTCATATAATACATAGACTTTCTTTTGGTAAAAAAATCCCATTGCAATTTCGAATACTTTTTCTTTTACTTTTTTACTGGCACTTAATACAATTCTCACTTTTTTCACCTCATTTGTTTTTTCTATTGTATTATAGTTTCCTTTATTTTTTCAAGCCTAAATTACAATTTAATTAAAATAAGAATTACAATTTAATTAAAATAAGAACTATACTTTTCTAAATCTCTAAATTGGTTATGTCTTAATACCTCATATACCACAATAGCAACAGAATTTGATAAGTTAAGAGAACGCAAAGTTTGTCTCATTGGGATACGTATACTTTTGTCTAAATATTTTTGTAAAAGGTCTTCTGGTAATCCTTTGGTTTCTTTTCCAAATAGTAAAAAAACTTCTTCCTGTTCTTCATAAGGAACATCGGTATAACAATGCGGTGCTTTTGTAGTAACAAAGTACATCGCATGTTCTTCTGGTTTATATTTTTCTAAAAAATCTGCTAAACATTCATGTTCTTCTATTTCTAATTTGTCCCAGTAATCTAGTCCTGCTCTTTTTAATGTTTTATCATTAATAGTAAATCCTAGTGGTTTTACTAAATGTAATTTTGCTCCTGTAGCTGCACAGGTTCTGGCAATATTGCCTGTATTTTGTGGAATTTCTGGTTCTACCATTACTATATTTATTTTCATTTTTACTTTATCATATCGTATTTGATAAATTTTATTTGATTTGCTATATTACTTTTTGTTTTAGATGTTGTTTTACCTAAATCGGTACTTAAGTATTTTTTATTATCATCTGCAAAAACGGTTACTATTGCATCTTCTTTTGCTACTGTTTCCTTTGCAAGGATACACGCTAACGCGTTCGCTCCAGAAGAAATTCCTACTCCTATTCCCAACTCTGTTGCAATTTTTTGTGCTATTTGGATACTTCCCTCATCATTAATTAGAAGAATAGCATCTATTTCTTCTTTTTTTACTAATTCTGGAACAAATTCATCTCCAATTCCTTCTATTTTGTGTGCACCGGTTACTTTTCCTCCAGATAACAATGGCATACTGTCTGGTTCTAAAGCAATGATTTTTGCATTTGGATAGGCTTTTTTTATTCTTCTTCCTGTTCCCATTAATGTTCCTCCTGTTCCTACTCCAGAAACAAATGCACCTATACTTTCTGGAACTTGCTCTACAATTTCTTTTCCAGTAGTTTCATAATGTGCCAGTATATTATCGGGATTAGAAAATTGATTTGCAAGAAAACCATTAACTTCTTTTGCTAATGCTTTAGCCTGCTCGACACATGCTAAAAATCCACCTTCTTCTGCACTTATTAAGCAAACTTTTGCGCCATAGCTTTTCATGAGTTCTATACGTTCTTTACTTGCCCAATTCGGCATAAAAATGGTTACGGGATGCCCTTCTCTCGCTCCTAGTGCTGCTAATGCAATTCCTGTATTTCCACTGGTTGCTTCTATGATTGGCATTCCTTTTTGTAGAATTCCTTTTTCTTTTGCTTTTTGTAAAATATACCATGCTACTCTGTCTTTAATACTTCCTGTCATTTGATAAAATTCTAATTTGGTATAAAAATAGGAAATCTTTCCCTTATATTGATATTGTACTTTAATAAGTGGTGTTTTTTGTATTGTATTCGTCATGTTGCCCTCCTTTCTGTTATGATTATTATATTAGACTTTACCGTTTTTGTGATTTCCTTTTCGTATTTATTATACTGGATATTTTTTTATAATACAATAGAGCAGTACTATACTGCTCTATCTACTCTCCCATCCTTTGACGGAGCATCCATAAGATTTTTGAATAGTTTAATATATATTCATCCATTAAAGCGGATGTACCAAATGTATCCTCTTCTTTGTCTGCTTCTTTTTTAATGGTTAACACTTCTAATTTTAAGGTTGCAAAATCCTCCATAATACTTTTAAAAACTTTATCTTCTTTTATTTTTTTGTTTTCTGCTTCTTTTAATGTCGTTTTTTCTAAATAATCTTTTAGTGTTCCTAGAGGTTCCTCTCCTAGTATTAAAATATGCTCTGCAATTTCATCAATTTGCTCATGAATGGCATCATAATATTCTTCTAGTTTTTCGTGAACCCAGAAAAATTCATCCCCTTCTATATTCCAATGATAATTTTGTAGCTTACGATAAAAGACATTTAAGTCTGCTAGCAATATGTTTAAATGGTTTACAACTTTCTCCATACAACAACTTCCTTTCTAATTTATTTCTTTTTTAGTATTTCCTAAAAAATTTTTTTCATGCCATTTTTTCTTTTTTTCTTTTATTGAATTTTTTGAAAGGATTTTATCTTTTCTTGCATCTTTCGACATATTTTTTAACTTTTCTTTGTTATAATTTTGTTTATTCACCAAAGAGGAAAGAGGTGTAAAAATTGGTTAATAAGCGAAACAATGTAGTTTCTTTTCAGGCTCTAAAAAATAGGAAAAAACTTTCTATTTATGAGGAAGGCTCTATTACTATTTCCGTTTATAAAGCAAGAGATATCGATACTCCCTTCTTTTATATTGAGCCTGATAGAAGAGAACTACTACCAATTGTGGATCATTTGGAAAAAACGTTATCCAATTACAAAACAAAAGCCTAGAATTTTTATTTCTAGACTTTTCTTCTGCCCTCTTACTTCCTGTATAAGACTAAGTTCATGTGACATTTTTTGATAAAATTTTAACATCGCATATTTGCTTTTTTTCGTTATTAACAAAATAGCCAAATCGTTTTCAAAATTCATTTCACTTTTTCCACCATTTTGCCAAATTTCTTTCTTTTCCTACAATACAGCGAATAAATAAGTCTTTCGGTACTTCATATTCTTTACAAAGCTGTCTAATTTCTGATTTGGCATACTCTCGTTCTCCAAACCTTGCAAGATATTTCATATCCATTTTTAGCTCTAGAATTTTCCTTTTATCCTGTTCACGAATGGTACTGATTCTCTTTCTTTTATTGTTTAGGACACTTTTATACAATGATAATTTTGAATCATGTTTCGGATGATATGTGAATGCATATTTCTCCCTCCTTCGTCCTTTATAGTGGATACATGATTACTATCTTTTTTCGTCATTTATCGACATTTTCCTTCTTTTTTCTTAGCTCTATTCATATAAAATAAAAATTTTTTATACAAATATGCATATTTTAGTTGACATTTATTTCCATTTAGTTTATACTGTTTTTAAATTTATTCTTTTTAATTTTTTCCTTCATTTTCCGAAAGAGGTTAAATATATGTTATCTATTGTTCATAGTATGTGTTTACATGGCTTGAATGGCTTTTTTATTCATGTCCAAGTAGATATTTCTCCTGGTATGCCCTATTGGGAAATTGTTGGGCTACCAGATGTTAGTGTCCGCGAATCCAAAGAAAGAGTTCGTACCGCGATTAAAAATTCTGGTTACGATTTTCCCAGTCGACGTATTGTTGTTAATTTAGCTCCTGCCAACCTAAAAAAAGAAGGTGCCTTTTTGGATTTACCTATTGCCGTTGGTATTTTAATGGATTTAGAAATTATTTCTTCTTTTGACTATTCTTCTCTTATCTTTCTTGGCGAACTTTCTTTGGATGGTACCATTAATCCTATTCATGGCGTTTTACCTATGTGCATTGAAGCAAAAAAACTTGGTATTTCTAAAGTAATTGTTCCTTCTGCTAATGCCAAAGAAGCTTCTATTGTTTCTGGTTTAGATGTAATTGGAGTCCGTAATTTACAAGAAGTAGTACATTATTTAAATGGCGAATTGGTACTGCTTCCTGAACAGAGTGACCCCTTAAAACTTTTTTCTCCTTCTTCTTCCTCTTATCTGGATTTTGCCGATGTAAAAGGGCAAGAAAATATAAAACGCGCCTTAGAAATAGCAGCTGCTGGTGCTCATAATTGCCTTTTAATTGGCAATCCACGGTTCTCGGGAAAACCATGATGGCAAGAAGACTGCCTTCTATTTTACCAGATTTAAGTTTTGAAGAAGCTTTGGAAATTACTAAAATTCATAGTATTGCCGGCACTCTCCCTTCGGCTATGCCTTTACTAACCACAAGACCTTTTCGCTCTCCCCATCATACCATTTCTGCTACTTCCTTAGTGGGTGGTGGCAAAATTCCAAAACCTGGAGAAATTAGTTTAGCACATTTTGGTGTACTATTTTTAGACGAACTTCCCGAATTTAATAAAAAAACGTTAGAAGTATTACGTGCCCCTTTAGAAGATAAGGTTGTTACCATTAGTCGTGTTAATGCTTCTCTTACCTACCCTTGTAACTTTATGTTTGTAGCTTCCATGAACCCTTGTCCATGTGGATTTTATGGTTCCAAAGAAAAAGATTGTACATGCACTCCACAAGCTATTTCCCGTTATATGAATAAAATTAGCGGTCCTTTATTAGATAGAATCGATATTCAAATAGAAGTCACCCCTGTTGCTTACGAAAAATTAGACTCTACCGCATCGTTAGAAACCTCATGCAAAATACGTAAACGTGTTAATATGGCACGTACCAGACAAATAGAACGTTATGCTTCTTATGGTATTTTTTCTAACTCTGAACTTACACCTTCTTTAATAGACAAGTACTGTATTCTTGACGAATCTAGTAAACAATTACTGCAAAATGCTTTTCAAAAGTTAAACTTAAGTGCTAGAGCGTATCATCGTATTTTAAAAGTAGCAAGAACCATAGCAGATTTAGATGAAAAGGATAAAATAGAAGTAAAACATGTGGCAGAAGCGATTCAATATAGAAATTTAGACCGTAAATATTGGAAAAATTAGGTGATGTGATGAAGTATACTGTTTTATCCCTTGAGCAGGAATGCTACCCTAAAGCATTGCAACAAATTTCTAATCCCCCTCAAAATCTTTACGCACTTGGTAACTTATCTTTACTTTCTTCTAACTCTATTCTTGCCATTGTAGGTTCTCGCGACTGTACCGAATATGGTAGAAACCAAGCTTTTCGCTTTGCTAAAGAATTGTCACAAAACCACTATACCATAATTAGTGGACTTGCTATTGGTATTGATTCGTCAACGCATATTGGTGCTTTACAAGGAGAAGGAAATACTATTGCCGTATTAGGTAGTGGATTTTCTCATATTTATCCAGAAGAAAACATATGGTTATTTCATCAAATTCTACAAAAAGGAGGTTGCATCCTTTCCGAATATCCGCCCGATACCGAAGTATCTATGAAAAATTTTCCGAAAAGAAACCGTATTATTAGTGGTATTGCACATGGTGTTTTGGTGGTAGAAGCTGGTTTTCGAAGTGGTAGTACTATTACTGCTCGCCAAGCCCGTGATTTACAAAAAAATATTTTCTGTCTTCCTAGTAATATTACCTCTAAAAATAGTATGGGTACCCATATCCTCATTCGTCAAGGTGCAGAGCTTGTTTTTTCCCCTTCTCAAATAATAGAAAAAATGAAGTCTATTCCAACTACTTCTCCCCCTACTCCTTTCATTCCTGAAAACTATCAGGCAGTCTATCATTTGCTACTCTCTGGCCCACTTTCTATTAACCAGATAGCCAAAAGCCTTTCTCTTAATTTACCTCAGCTACAATCGCTTTTGACAATGATGGAATTGGATGGATTTGTAGAACAATTACCCGGAAATGAATTTAAACGAAAATAGGAGAAAGCCTTTATGAATGAAAAACGTAAGCTTGGAAATTTTGGAGAAGAATTAGCCACCCAATATCTAAAGAAATTAGGATATCAAATTCTTGCACGAAACTATTTTTGTAGAAATGGCGAAATTGATATTATTGCAAAAGATAAGATAGAATTAGTTTTTATTGAGGTAAAAACAAGAACCAACCAGCACTTTGGACCTCCCATTGATGCCATTGACGAGCGAAAAAGAAAACACTTATTAAAAACAATTACTTACTACTTATATACGCATCATTTAGAAAATAGTTTTGTTCGTGTGGATGCTATCGAAGTCTTCCAAAAACAAGACGGAGACTATGAAATTCATCATATTAAGCAAATTGTATAACATGAGCAATTCTTTACTTCTTATGTTTCTCATGCTATAATACCACCATCTATTAGTAAAAGAGGTTAGTTATGAATACATCTGCACAAGAAATTTTAAAAATACATTTTGGTTATGAAACCTTCCGAAAAGGACAAGAGGAATTAATATCCCATATTCTAAAAAAAGAAGACTGCCTTGGGATTATGCCAACAGGTGCGGGAAAATCTATTTGTTATCAGGTTCCTGCTATGTTATTAGACGGTATTACCCTTGTTATTTCTCCTCTTATCTCTTTAATGAAAGACCAAGTAGATTCTCTTAATGAAATTGGTATTCCTGCCACGTATTTAAACAGTTCCTTATCAGAAAGAGATTATATTCAAACCATAGAAAATATTTTTCATCGCATCTATAAAATTGTATATGTTTCGCCAGAAAAATTACTTTCCGATTCTTTTATACAACTAATTACGAACTTTCCTATCTCTATGGTCGCAGTGGATGAGGCACATTGTGTATCTAGATGGGGACATGATTTTAGACCTAGCTTTTGCGAAATTGCCTCTGTTATTGCCAAACTTATCCCTAGACCTATTGTTACCGCTTTTACTGCCACCGCTACCGAAAGAGTAAAAGAAGATATTATTCAGGTTTTGCAATTAGAACACCCATTTACTTTGACCACTGGATTTAACAGAAGTAATTTATACTTTTCGGTACAATCACCAGAAAATAAAAAAGAATATCTGCTTTCCTTTTTAAAGCAACATCCTCATACTTCTGGAATTATTTATTGCTCTACGAGAAAAATTGTAGAAGAATTGTTTACTTTTTTGGAAGGACATTCTTTCTCTGTTTGCAAATATCATGCTGGTATGAGCGAACAGCAACGAGAAGAAGCACAAAATGCATTTGTTTATGATAGACAAGAAATTATGATTGCAACCAATGCCTTTGGAATGGGAATTGATAAATCCAATGTACATTATGTAGTGCATTATAACATGCCTAAAGATTTAGAAAGCTACTACCAAGAAGCCGGACGTGCCGGACGCGATGGCGATAAAGCAGAATGTGTACTTTTGTTCCATCGTTCTGATATTGTGATGAATAAATTCTTAATTGAACAATCTTGTTCTAAGGAAAATGCAAAAAAAGAATATCAAAAATTAAATGAAATAATTGATTATTGCAATACTAACAAGTGTTTACGAAAATATATTTTAGAATATTTTGGCGAGAATCCTGATTTTGAAAATTGCCATTTTTGTTCTAATTGCAATTCTGAAGTACAAGTGACCGATATTACGATTGATTGTCAAAAAATTCTTTCCTGTATTAAAAGAATGCGAGAAAGATTTGGTGCGGGAATGGTAACCGATGTACTAAAGGGAGCTAATACCTCTAAGATAAAAGAATTGCAATTTCAGACATTATCTACCTATGGAATTATGAAAGAGTATTCAAAAGATACTATACGTGATTTGATTTCATTTTTGATTGCCGAAGGATATATTAAAAGTAACGAAAGTAAGTACCCCACTTTATCTTTAACCCCTTTAGCCAATACGGTGCTATTTGAGCATAAAGAAGTATTTATTAAAAAGAAAATTGAAAAAATAGTAAAACCAGAAAAAAAGTCCGAAAAGGCCCAAGACTCTATGGATTATGATACAGAGCTATTTGAAATTTTACGCAACTTACGTAGAGAAATTTCAAATGAAGCTCATATTCCACCTTTTATTGTATTTACGGACGTAACCTTAAAACAAATGGCGTCCTTTTACCCTACCACAGAAGAAAGTATGCTACATATTAGCGGTGTAGGAGATGTAAAGTTTGAAAAATACGGAACTGTTTTTTTGCAAGCTATTAAGGATTATATTGAAACAAAAGGAAAAGATAGAATGTAATCTCTATCTTTTCCTTTTTGGTATGTACTTCTTATTTATTTTCTTTCCATATTTTTTGTAATAATTCTTTTGTATTGGAATATGTAATCTTTTGAAGAGCCTCTGTAAACTCTAACCATTGTATCTGGCTTACTTCCTCTTCCTGTGGTTTTATGGTTCCTCCTACTTTTTCTGCTAGGAAAAATACAACTTGTTTATTGTTGCCTTTGTCTGTTCTATATTCCATAGTGTATCTTTTATCACCTTGAATTTCCACTTCTAATCCGGTTTCTTCTTTTACCTCTCGAATAGCCGTTTCTTTTTCCGTTTCTCCCGCTTCTACATGTCCTTTAGGAAATCCCCAATGCCCTATTTTGTGTTGTATTAATAAGACTTTATTATTTTCCATAATAACACATCCACAAGATTTTTCTTGTATATCATTTTCCTCTTTATTTTTATCCATTTTTCTAACTCCTATTTTAAGTTTTTATTTTTTACTGTCTATCCAAAGAACTTCTCCCACTTTTCTTCTTTAAATCCGATTAAAATTCCTTTGTCTGTTATACAAAGTGGTCTTTTGATTAACATTCCATCACTAGCTAATAATGCTATTTTCTCTTTTTCTGTCATGGTTGGTAGTTTTTCTTTAAGCTGTAATTCCTTGTATTTTAGGCCACTGGTATTAAACCACTTTTTTATCTCTTCTCCACTTTCCTTTATCCACTTTTCTAATTCGTTTTCGGTAGGAACATCTGTTACAATGTTTCTATCTGTAAATTCCACATTGTGTTCTATAAGCCACTTCTTTGCCTTTTGGCAAGTAGAACATTTAGGATATTCAATAAAAAGATTTTTCATATATTTTACCTCCATTGAGTTAGATTATATCATTCTATTATTGGTACGTCTATAGGATGATGCAAGAAACTTATTTCTCTTCTATTAATGTGTAACCAGCAATTTTATATCCTTTCATTCTTCTAATATACATTTTCTCTAATACTTTCATATTATCCAAATAATCATAGACCATTACTTTATTTTTATTTTCATGTTCTCTATGAAGTCTACCTACATATTGTATAATCCTACCTTTCCAAGAGATTGGCATAGTTAAAAATAAAGTATCTAGCCTACTATCATCAAATCCTTCCCCTATGGAACTGCTTGTCGCTAAAATTATTCTTGATTCATTATTTCTATCAGCTTCATCAATAGCGTCTCGAATTTCTTTTGATTTTTTCTTTCCCATTGCTCCTTTATAAATAACAACTGGAACATTTATACTATCTAATTCTTCTTTTAATATTTTCAAATGTTCTACCCTCTCTGTTAAAACAATAGGAATTCTACCCTCTAAAACACATCTCTTTATATCTTGAACTATCATATTATTCCTAAATATATTATGACACATGTCATTTAAGATTTCTGAAATTTGTATTTTGTCTTTTTCTTCAGTAGAAATATATTTATAACCTGTACTCTTTACAATTACTACATGTTCCATTTCTTTATTTTGTTTTAATTCGCGATTTGCTACTCTAACTCTTATGTCCCCACATTGCATATAAATAATTTTATGCCATCCATCTTTTCTTGTAGGTGTTGCTGTTAACCCATATACATATTTACTTCTTATAGCTTTCAGTACTTTTTCAAAACTAAATGCAGCAACATGATGACATTCATCTATTATAACAAGCCCATAGTCCTTAACTATCTCATCTAAATTGTCTTTCTTAGCCAACGATTGAAAACTAGCTACATCTAATTTACCATTTAAATTTTCTTTACTCGCTCCAATTTGTCCTATTTCTTTTTTATTTATATTTAAGAAATATGATAATCTTTCTTTCCATTGTTCTAATAAATTATTTCTATTTACTATAACCAAAGTATTTGTTTTTAATTCTGAAATAATTTTAGCTCCTATAACAGTTTTTCCGAAACCTGTAGTAGCACATAATATTCCTGTTTCATATTTTAATATCTCATCTTTTACCTTTTCTTGCTTTTTATTTAATTCTCCTATAAATGTATAATCTGTATTAATTTCTTTCTCTCTTGTATCTTTAATAATTAATTTAACATTGCTTTTTTCACATACTTCTTTAATTTTATCTATGCACCCTCTAGGTAATTTTAGGAATCTATCATCTTCCTCAAAACAACTTATAATCCTTGGTGTTTTATATATAGGTAGTCTTAATTTTTGTTTTTCATAAAATTCTGGATTAGTAAAACTAGCTAATCTTTTTAAATAAGATACTTCATTTGGTAACAATTTTAATTTTTTAACATAAATCATATTATCAAATATACATTCTACATTATTTACAAATTTAACTTCTCTTAAATTTTCTTTTTTAGGCAATTCATCTTCTTCTAGTTGCTCCACATCGGGTTCTTTATAATCATCTTCCCTATATTTATTAACAAAATTATAAACATCATCACTTTTAATTCTTTTTATATTTTTCAAAATTTCAAATTGATTTTTTTCTGGCTCAAAATATTTATTTACAAAAACTGTATTTCCACTCTTGCTACTTTCCCCCTGAAAAGGTAATGCTATTAGATTGCCAAATCCACCTTTAGGCATTGTATCCTGGTTTGGAAATAACCTATCATATGAGTCTAAATCCAATGATTCTTTCTCCATTGTTTTTGTTAAAAGAATATTCCCCATTTTTCTAGCAATATTTGCTGGCATATTTTTTTCAAAAAATATCCATACATGCGCTCCATTTCCAGATCGCGATTTTTCAACATACATTGGTATATTTAGTTCATCACATATATTCCAAAATGCTAATACATCTTTCTCATAAGTCTTTTTATCAAAATCTATTGCTAGAAAATTACATAAATCTCCCGGTAATAGTGGGTAAATTCCTATAGTTATTTTCCCTTGTAAATGTTTTAATATAGTATCTTCTGTTAAAGGTTGTAATTCTCTAAAGGTACAATTATTACATGTAATTCTTGTCTTATCACATTTATATGTTTTAAATTCATTCATACATACTGGTGAATACCCTGATTTTCCGGTTTTACTACTTGTCCACCTTTTTGCATAAATATCTGTCCTTCCTTTAAATATTTCCATAAATATTTTTATTTTTTCTTCAGTTGAAATAGCTTTTGTTTCTTTACTTATTTCTTTTTCTTCTACTTTTCTGTCTAATTTTCCATACAATTTTTCTTTTAGTTCTTTATTTTCTTTTTCTAATTCTTTTAATCTTTCTATTAATTCTTCCTTTTCTAACAAAGCTATCCCCTCCTTTTATGCCTATATATTATATACCATTTTCAAGATTTTATCAAATTATGTAAATTTAAGCAGTTCTGTGGTATTTCCAAATTTAACTTTTTGTATAACCTAACGCAAAAAAGTAAGCTTTCACCCATAATGAAGAATACCAGTAATCATTGAAATCACTAACTTTTTGGGTTGCGGGGGTAAGACTCGAACTTACGACCTTCGGGTTATGAGCGAGACCTGATCACTTTTTGTAAGTTTGTGAAAATTAGAGTTTTTGTTGGTATTTAGCTATTTACGAGAGTTTTGTTTTGCAGAACATTTGTGCATTTTTAGGACATTTTTTGAGAAGATTTTACCCAATTTTTACCCAATTGATACTGTACATTTGTTCTTACAGTTTCAGCTCTTGTAAAGAATATTTTATTAATAAAAATTTTAATTTTGGAGGATTTAGATTATGAATAATTTTAGAGAAGTTAATGATGATATTTTAAAAGATTGGTTAGATTTTAGAGAGGAAACAGACCTTGCTTTTGTTAATGACGAAGATAGAAAGCATACCATTAAATTTGATGAGATTTCAGAAAAAATTTTAAATAGTATTCCTAAGCAGAATAGAAAATTTGTAGAGAAACAACTTGAATTACTTAATTCTAGCTTTTTAGATTATATTGTTTATTGGAATGAGAAATATTATAGAAATGGTTTTTGTGATGGAGTTGAGTTGATTATCGGCTGTATTGATAGATAGTTAAAATTAATCCAAAGTTTTTTCAAAATTTTGAAAAAACTTTGGATTTTTAGGTACTTTTTTCAAATTGGTGAAAAATATTAATAATTAACCTAATATTATTAAAATCTAAAGATAAAATTCTATATTTCTTATTTTTTAGCAATAAATATATCATTAGATATAAAAAATCCCTTTATATCTAAATTGTTTTTACTTATATTTTTTAAATCTGTAATGTCATAATTCGTTATTAACACAGTATCGTTATTAATCCTATATGAAATATATCCAAAAGAAGACCATAAAGGATTTAAATACAATAAATTTAACCTAATATATAAGTATCCTATTAGTATAAATAAAAATATGTTTACAATAATTTCATATTTATCCATATTATTTACAGTTAAAATTGGAATAATATACGTCATGATATAACTAATTATAGTATCATCTGGTCTTTCTATATTTTCAATTTTTATTTTCTTAGTTCCACAACTGCTGAATTTTATAAATAGTAAACTTCCTATTGATAATATTATTGCTATTAACATGGATACTAAAAAAATTATTGTTGAAAAGTTTCTTAATTCTTCCTTAGAATTATAATTATCAATATTTAATATTAAAAGAAAAATATATAACGGAAAATATGATGATACAAATAAGATACATTTTATCAATATTCTCTTCAATATAACTCCTCCTAAATTTTATTATCTATTCCTGGTTTCTCTTGTATGATACTTTTGTAATATGAATCTCTTGCTAATCTTAATATATCTCTTATCTGGGTTTTATCTTCATAGATTATACTTTTTTCTTCTTCATTTATATTTATTGGTAATTGAAAAATATCTATAGTTTCTACGATATTATCAAAATTATCAAAACATCTCTCAAGATTATTATTTTCATTCTGCATTTTAGTTAAAATTTTTCTAATATTTGAATCATTCATACAATCTTCTTCAAAAGCATCAAAATTCTTTATTTTTCCTGTATTTCTTAAATAATCCATTGTTTCTTTTGATTTTTTTTCATACTGCTCTTCAACCTTAAAAATTCTTTCTAATGAAATATGTTTTAATACTAATATCTCATTTTTATATATTACCAGATCAATATCTCCATCTACTCCTAATATCTTGTCATCTATACGATTTAGTTGGTTTCCCTGAAATATTCCTAAAATTCCTTTTGTAGATAGTTTTTTAAACTTTGTTAATCTTCTAAAAAGTTTAACATTTTTTTCTCCACTGCCAATATTTATACAATAAAAAGCAAACTTATCTATTTCTTCCTCTTTAATGTCTATATTGCCTGGATCAAAACTATTAATCACTTCTTCAAAATTTCCCACATAATCTGTATTACATACTTCTAATGTACCTTCCCTATAACCAATAGGATTATATTGAATCAATTCCTCTTCCATTCTTTTATTTATTGTATCTATAGAAAAGCCAATTAACATATCAAAAATATCTTCTGACACTTCTGGACAAACAGAAATATATGAATCTCGATTTTTTTCACAAAAGTATAATTCCCTACTATTATTTTTATCTCTTAATATATCAATTACTTCGTTTAAATTCATTTTATTGCCCCCAAAATTATTGTACTACATTAATATTAAAAAAAATGTCGAATTTTGGAATATTATATCAAAAAAGCAAAATATTTATGTAACCGTTATTTATAATTACATTCATATTTAGCTTTTGTATTTAGAATTTTATAATTTGCATATTTTATCATTATTACACTGCATCTAATTTTCTCTATATTCCACCCAATAATTTTATCACTGTTTTACCAAAAAGTCCAATAATTTCTGCATTAAACCATCCATGTTTATCGAAATGATTTACTATCTTTTGAAAAAATCCTTTTCTTTTATCAATATGTTTAGAATCTTTTATATTTTCCAATATTTTTTTGCTTCTTCCAGCAGTTCTTATAATTCTTTTTTCCTGTTTCATTGTTATAATGTTTTTAAATTTTTCGTTCAATTTTTGAGCGAGTTTCGACCATTTTTTATATTTGTGGAAATCAGAACTTTTGCTTGTATTTAGGTATTAATAAAATTTTCAGCCTACAGAACATTTATGTATTTTTAAGGCTTTTTTTTGAGAAGTTTTTACCAGATTGATGTAATTCGTTTGTTCTTAGAGTTTTGACTATCATAAAAAATAACTTTATTGATAAAAATTTTAATTTTGATTATAAATAATTATAGAGAAGCTAATGATGGATTGTTTAGATTTTAGAAAAAAACATTATTTTCCTCTAAAAATTTTAAATAGTATTCCTAAAAAATAATAGAAAGTTTGTGTAAAAAAACTTGAATTGTTTAACTATAGCTTTCTAAATTATACTCTTTATTGAATGAAAAATATTATAGGAATGTTTTTTGTTATGGTGTAGAGTTGATTGGTGGATGCTTAAATTCATAAAAAAAGCCCTATTGGGCTTTTTCTATGAATTTATTAGAATTGTTTAAATATACCTCGTTCGCTTCTTCTACAATATCATCATTTTCGTCATTAAATATTTCTGTACTTATAAAGAAAGATTCTTCATTACATATAATATATTTGTTGCTTCTATAAATCTTTAATGCAATTTCTCTAGAAAAACCGTATTTTTGTAATTCTATTATCTCTTTTTTATTTGTACCATATGCTAAATATTCGTACCAATCGTTATCTATAGTATCGACACCTTTCTTCTTTTTATATAGTTCTGAAAATTTTGAAAAATAATTCTCAATTTTAAATTGAATTATCTTTTCTATGGTATCTAAGGTATTATTAATAATAATATTGATTTGTTCAGTATTGCCTATATAATCTATTTTTCTCGAATAATCATATATGATTTTTGTTTTTTCAGCTTGCTTAATCGCATTATCAATAATTTGGCTAATATACGCGCCATTTATCCATTGATTTAAAATAGTTGCATAATATTTTAATATATTTTTATTTCCTAATTCATTTTTTGGTTCGTATATATCCCATTTAAATTTTTTATATAGACTTTTTAAGAAATCCAAAATAGTTTGATAATTTGTTTCAGTAGGATATTCTAATTCTTCATCTATTCCTTTATTGATAGATTCTACTTGATCTAATGTTACTGGCATGTCTTGAGGTACTTGCATCCCATTAAAATTATCTAAAATTTTTTTCTTTGTATTTTTATCAATATATTTTTCAAACACTTTTACTATATTACTTTTTCTTTCATTTACTATATCATCGATCAAAACATTCATAATATATCTAGAAAAGTCATATTCCGTATTATTAGTTATCTTTATTAATTCAGTCTTTCCTTGTTTTAAATTATTTACTATATCTTTTTTTCTATCTTCTGATAATACTTTATTAATTGATAATTCTCTATTGATTATTTCAGAATCTATCATTTTCGTACATTTTGTAACTGTTTTTACTCCATCTTTAGGTATTATAAAAACATTTCCGCTCAAATTATATTTTATTCTTCCTACTCTTCCAATTAAATTTTTAAAATCAATGTCATTTTTTAATATTTTTGAATTATTCTTAACTGGAATAAATAAATTATCAGCTGGTAAATTAATACCTTCTAATAATGTACTTGTACAAAAAATTGTGTCAATTTCTTTCTCCCTAAATAATCTTTCTATTTTTTTTCTTATAGAATTAGGAACATATCCTACATGATATGCTATACCTTTATCAATCAGATTTACCAAGAAGTATTGTTCATGTATTTCATTCTCAATATATTTTTTTACTTTTTCTATATTATTATTTTTTTGAGTATTCTCTTTTTTATTTAATGTAAGAGCATAGTCTTTAGCTAAATCTATTGCTTCCTTTGGATTTTCACAATAAACTAAATTCTTTTGTTGATTTCCAAGTAATTTTAATATATAATTAAGATTAAAATTATTTATTTTATCATAATAAATCTCTATAAATGATGATGATAAATCATTAAATATTCTTATATTTTTTCCATCATAATCAACAATATACTTCTGTTGATTTACTGGTGAGAATTCAAAAACTTTATATGTTTTTGATAATGTTGCGGGCAATAGCTTTAAGAATTCATCTGGATTAGCAATTAGAGGTGCTGAAAAGAAAATCTTAGGAATATTAGCATAACCATTTAAAATATCTATTATTTTGTAAAAATATACACTTCTTGTATCTTCATAAAACATTTTATGTGCTTCATCAATAAAAACATATCCTATTTGTATTTTACTATTCAATAAATGACTTAAAAATCTTTCTTGAGTATATATCATTATATAATTATATTTTGGTTCATTTTGAATTTCATGCCATGAATTTATAACTTTATAATTTTTATTCTTTAATTGTTCTCCTAACTCATTAATTAGTTCACTTGTAATTTCACTTATTAAAGCCTTTGTTGGAACAACTATTACAAAATTATCTCTTTCATTATCTTTTATTCTTTTCTGTATAAACATTTTTATTACAAATGTTTTTCCCATTGATGTAGGACCAGAATAACTAAAATATCTTTCCTTTTCTAATTTATTAAATATTTCTTTTTGATCTCTTATAAAATATCTCTCTTTCCCATCTATATCAATTTTATATTCTTGTTTTTCAATATATTGATATACAAATTCTCTTATATCACTTTCATAATATTTTTCTTCATTCAAATTCCTATAATTGTTAATATTGTTTAATACAGAAACAAAAGTTGCTGTTATATCTAGGTTATCAGGATATATTTTTTTAAGTAATATAACAATATTCTGTGCTATATTTTTATGAAATTGTTCTTTTTTAGTATTTGTCGATTTAGATAATAAATCAGCAAATCTAAGTAAATCTTTTATATTTATGTCTTCTATTGCTAGTTCTTTATCAATCCTAAACTGTTTAATTGCATACAACTTTAGCAACTTAGTGTATAGTTTTAATAAATATGTATTTTTTTCTAAATCTCCGAAAATATATTCACCTAATTCCATGTTTCCTCCTAGCTCTATATCGCCATATTTTTAAGTATTTCCTTTCTATCTTCTTTTGCATTTTTAAATGGCATAATATAAACATAGAAAGAATAATTATTCAACTTCTTATCTTTTATCTTTTGTTTCATATTTTTACAAATATTCTCTATATCCTTTTTTAGTCTTTTTTCTATTAAAATTTTACCTTCTGAATTACTTATGCCATCCAAATTTATACTCTTATCAATACCATATCCAATAAAAATTCCAAAAGCTTTTTGAATATCCATATCTTCTTCATCTTGTGAAGGGACTAAAATTTTTTTTATTTTTTCTATTTCATCTTCATCAAATGTTTCTTTAAAAATTTCCCTATTAACTAATTCTTTTTCAAAGTTTTCATTTTGTAAGTGGGTTAGTATAGAATTTATTGCATCTTTTATCGCTTCTGATGATGTTCCTTCAATTTTAGCTTCTCCTATTATATATTCAAAATGTTTTTGCTTTTTTTCATCTTCATATTCATATAAATAAATTCCATCTGCACCTTTTATATAATCACTAGAATTTGTTTTCAATTCCATTTTACTTAACAACTTAAATGCATTTAATCTGGATTCTAAAAATGTGTATAATAAGATTTCTCCTAATTCCCCTCCACTACCATTATCATCTTCATTTTTTATTTTTCTAAATTCCTTAATAGCTTTTATCGTCAAATTAGAAATTTTCCTTTTTTCACTTGCTTCTAAATTTTCTTTTCTTGAAAAAACATAATTTGTTATATTTTCACACAATAACTCAATAAGTGCTGTATAATCAAACTTATTATTCATTATTTTAGTATAATACATTTCTAATTTATTATTGTTTGGTAAATTTAAACTTTGACTATGTTTTAATTCCTTGAATACTTTAAAAAAGTTTTCATCTCTACATGTTTTACTTAACATTTTATCCCCCATAAAATAATACTATTGTTTTGCATTATAACACATGTAACAAAATTTCTCAAATTGGTTAAATAAAAAGTTAAATGCACGATTAACATAAGAATAATGCATTTAGTAATAGATAAAATTAATTAACAAAAATACTTGCTATACTTGATTATACGTTCTTAATAAACAAGCATCAAAATTTTTATATAATTGTAAATGGCGCTTGAATAAGCGTTTATGGTACACCATTTACAATTATGTAAAAAATTGATATAATACATTACGTAAAGTATAATAGAATAGTAAGCAAACGTGCATTAAGTTTTATATATTTTTTTAAACTATGTAAATTTGCTTATTTGTTGTACAAAAAATATAGTTAAATTCTCTGAATTTTATATTTGTTTCAAGTAAAATTTATAAAATATCAATAAAAAGTAACGAAAATCGTGCATTTAATCATAGATTTAGAAAAAAATATTATAAATGTGCATTTAGGATTTAATTCAACCAATTTCTCAAATTTCAACCTCTTTTTACTAATAATTGATTTTTTTAGCAAAAACATATATAATATTATTAGTTTTAAATATTAAAGTGGGGGGATTTTTTTGAGTACAAAAAGGGCAAAACAAAATCAACAGTATGATGAATATTGGAAACTGACTGTTGAATATACGGATATATTTGGAGCACCATTTAATAATACTTTAAAAGTTATTGTTAAATTTATAGATGATAATATTGAAAAAATAAATAATATTGATATTGAAAAATATAAAAGCAAAAATAAGGAAGAAAAAAGTAAATTTCAAGATCTATATGGGGAGCTTCAAAGCATTATATTTACAATTTATCATAAAGAAGATTTTGGTTCTATAAGAAAGTCTATAAACCAATTTGTAAAATTAGGATTTATATCTCCTTATTTAAAAGGATATCATAAATTGACAAAAAAATTTTTAAATATATCTTCTAGCGATAAAGAAATGAAAAAGAGTGTATTTTCAGAAATTTTTTATGATAACGCGTCTTTCAATTCATCTATAACTAATAACAATACAAATAAAAAAGAAATTAACTTTTTGTTAAAAACGCTTATGTATCATCCAGATAAAGTACTGTCTAAGCAAGATATAATTGCCTTAATGGTTACAGATTTATCATCATTTTCGAAAGGATATTTGACAGCAGATGAATTAAAAGAGCAATATAACTATTCCAAAGCAATAGATTTTGAAGAAAATAAATATAATCAAATTGCATATATGTTTACGTTTTTAAATTTAATGCCTGATTTAACTGCACATAAAGATAAAGGTGTTGCCTTTGCAGAAGACGGACTAGTATTATCCGATATTGATACAACAAGAGATCCATATATGCATGCATTATATAGAAACAACTTAAAACTTGAGTCAAAACGTGTTTATAACGATATTGTTTGTTATGTTGAGAAAATTCCTTATAAAGGTTTAGTTGCCTCACATATAAAGCCTTGTCATGTATGTTTGGAAGAACTTAATACTACTGAAGCATATGATTATAATAATGGTCTACTAATACAGCAAAATATCGATGCTTATTTTGATAAATTTGACCTTTCTTTCAATGATGATGGCACTATGCTTATAGCTTCAAATGTAGATAAAAATATTGCAGAGAAATATTGTAAATACACTTTAGATAAGGAAATTTTAACACCTGAACGTTTAAAATATCTGTCTTATCATAGAAATAGATTCTTTGAAAAGCATGCATCTTAATATATTAAAAGGAATCTTCTTTATTATGAAGATTCCTTAACTTTTAAAACTATTAACATTTCAATTGTTTTATTTTTATTTTCACTGCCTGTTACTTTATATTGATGTTCTTTACTAAATATTTTAACTTTTCCATAATTTGACAACATATAACTTAATTCTTCTACAGTAGGCTTAGTTTTATTACTTTCACTTATAACAATATATTTTGTTTTTTCTATACATTTTTCTATAAGTTTTTCTAAATTATTTAAAAACATATTGTTTTCAGAAAAATTAACATATTTAATCTCATGATTAACTGCTCTATCATAAAGGCCATAGAAATCCCCATATTTATTCATTGTTGCTGGATAAGGTGGATCCATATATATAATATCTACTTTACTTGGTAAATTATCTAGCATATCAAATGCATCATAATTAAAGCTTTTATTGTCTTTTTTATTGTCAAAAACAGCGTTGTTATAATTTTCCAAATTATCTCTTATGTGTTTTTCAAATGTATAATTATGATATGCTCTTCTTCTTTTATATTTTTTATAACTATACTCTTCATCTCTAAGTTTTTGTATTTGATTCCATGGTACATTCATTCTAGAATATGGTAATTTTCTTATCATGGCTCTTCTAATCAAAGCAAGAAACATATATCTTTCATATTCATCTTCTATTTTTTCTGAAATAACAAAAAGTTTAGCTAATTCTTTTACTTCTTGCTCGTAGTATAGTCTATTAGTTAAAAATTTTATATTATTATATTTTTTGTTAATTTCACTTTCTGTGACCTTTGTATTTAAAACATTCTCATCTAGTTTTTTATCCTTATTTTCTATAATTGCTTTACTTATAACAAAGTTAGAATATAATGCATCATTGGAATATACTGTATAGTTTTTTTCTTTCAAGGCATAGGAAACAGAATTTCCTCCTGAAAATAGGTCTAAAACTACACCTTTTTTTATAGGGAAATTATCTATAATCCAATCAACGAGTTTATCCTTATTACCTATATAATTTATTTTTGGATATTTACTCATTGTCTAATACCTCCTTTACAGAATTAGCAATTTGAAAAGCCAATTTAGGTGGAACTGCATTTCCTATTTGTTGCTGAACTTTTCCTGCATTTCCTTTAAATATAAAATTATCTGGAAAAGTTTGAATTCTTGCTAACTCTCTACCTGTTAAAGCTCTATTTTGATTAAAATGAAATACTTTTCTCATATCTCCCGTTATGCATATTGAAGGTTCTTTACTGTTGTATCTAATATATTTCCTTATATCTCCTGACTTTGGTCTAAGCTCTTCTGGAATATCATTTCTATCCCCTCCATCTTTTACATAACTCATTTTTTCAAGCATTTGTTTAGAATGATGCATGGCATTATGATTAGGAATATTACTTGTTTCACCACTTTTTAATTCTGGTAGCCCTTTAAGTGCTTCCTTAATAGTTATATATTTATTTGTTTTTTTTGGGAATTCAAATTTATTATTTTCATTTAATGTTCCTATAATAAAAATTCTTCTTCTTTGTTGTGGGACTCCATAATTTACAGCATTCAAGACATCATATTTAACAGTGTACCCTACATTTTTAAATTCATTTACAATCTCCTCTATTGTCTTTCCTTTATTATGTGTTTTTAAAGCTGCAACATTTTCCATAACAAAAATTTTAGGTTTAATAACATTTACAAATCTAACGAATTCCTTAAACAACTGATTTCGCTCGTCATCTATGAAATTTCTTCCTATTCTTCCTGCAATAGAAAAACCTTGACAAGGTGGACCGCCTATTATTACATCTATTTTATTATTTCCAATTATTTTCTTTATTTCATCATTACTAATATTTTTTATATCTTCTACTTTAAGATTATGATCAGGGAAATTGAATTTATATGTTTCTGCAAAACATTCATCATATTCGACTGCTAAAACATTCTCAAATCCTGCTTTATCGAAACCTAAGGACATACCTCCAGCACCTGCAAATAAATCTATGTATTTATATTTTTCCATTTATACCTCCATTATTTAATTTAGCAATAATTTTTAAAAATTCTTCATATTCCATAATTACCATATATTCTTTACTATTTTTTATAACTTTTATTGGTTTTTTACTTTCTTCTACTCTTTTAAAAATTTTTGCAGATTGTCCCCTATTAAAATCTCTAGCTTTTACAGAATCCAATATAATATCATTAAAATTCATTTTCTTCCCCCCGGTGTATCTTATATTATCACTAAAAAATTCAAAAGTAAATAGTAATGATAAAAATAATGTAAATTGTCATTACTTTTATATTAATTTCTTCCAAAAAACTCATCATAAATATATCCTTTTTCTACATACAACTCTGTTAACTCCATTTTATATTTTTCTAATAACTCTAAATACTTTTGTTTGAAAATATTTTTACATAACCATTCAACACCATTACTAAAAATAACAACTTTGTTATTAATTAAAATTTTATAGTTCTCAAATCCATTATCACACATTTTCTTAATTGATTTTCTAATCGTAATCTCTTTTCTATCAAAATATTTACACAGTTGTTTTATATCCATATCTTCATTCCACCAATTTTTATTTTTCTCTACTTTTAATAATTCTTCATACAGTTTAATTCTATCTTCAAAAAAATTTATATCTGCATCAATTAATGCTTTTTCTTTTTGAAAATACACATTTAATAACCAGTAATATCCTTCTATCAAAATAAAATATTTTCTGCTTCTTATTTTCTCACTTCTCCATCTACAAGTTGGATGTTTTTCTAACATAACATCTATTGCTTTTCTTAAATCTAATTCTGTTATTTCTTTACCTTGTTTAGTAGTTAATCCATGTAGATGTAATTTCTTTAATATTTTATCGTATGATAAGAAAACACTATCTAACGCCTGTTCCGAATTAACATACATTTTTCTCACTTCCTATATATAAAAATTTCTTAATGCTAGTTTACTTAGCATTAAGAATTTGCAAAATTTATTTTGCTCGAATATTGGGTAGTATTTTTTAGTACCTAATATTCGCCAGCTTGGTGTATTGACACCGTTTTCGCTGTTTAGGGCAAAATGCCCTAAAACCTTTTTTGCTCTCCGAGGGATATTTTTTATATCAATTTTCTTCTTTTGTATTAAAAAAATTCTAAAATATTTAAATTTTTTAGTTTAAAATATTCTTTACTTTTGTTTATAAATATCTTATAATAATTTTAGATTTTTGAATGAAGTTAGTATTTAGTTTGGTCGCTTATACTAACTTTTTCTTTTTCAGTTTGATCGTAATTTTTTAGTTCAATTCCATAACAAAATTGATACAACTTTTGAATAACAGCTTCTGATAATTCTTTATCTTCACTTTGCGAAAATCTATCTAGTAAGCTTTCTTTATTAAATCTAGTTGTTACTATAATTGGTAATTTATTTTCATTTCTATTTTCTATAATTGTATATAACTTTTCTAATGCCCAACTGCTAATTCTTTCTGTTCCTAAGTCATCAATTATAAGCATATCAACCTTGGAATATAATTCTATTATGTCTTTTTCTTTACTTGAAAAATCTTTAAAAGTATCTTTAATTACATCCAGCAATACAATTAGCCTTCCCATTAAAACTAACATATCTTTTTTAGTTAGTTTATTTAAAATAGCTGTTGCTAAATGTGTTTTTCCAACTCCAGCTTTTCCAGTAATAATAAGTCCATTATTTTGATTTTTATTTATACATTTTTCTGTAAAATCTTTTGCAATTTCTATTTCTTTTTTATTATTTTCTGTTATTATAAAGTTTTCAAATTGATAATCTTGTATTCGTTTACTACTATAATTTTGTATATAAAATTGCCTAATCATTTGTTCAAAATGTTTCCTTTTCTTTTGTATTTCTTCTTTTAAATCTATTTCATTCCAATAAGCTTTTGATTCTTCACAATTGCATCTTTCATACTCTATTGAACTTAATGGCATATTTACATATAAATAATCTAAACCTATTGGTTTTAAATCTTTTCCACAGAATTTGCATTTATTGTGGAAAATCTCATCTTTAGATTTACATTTCATATTTTCTAAATCCATTTGTGTTCTCTTCTTCCTTTCTTATTTCTTTTTTCTTCTTTTCTTCATTTTTTCATAAGACTTTCCCATAATCTTTGAAAAATATTCGATTGACATTGGTTTATTCTCACCTATTAATAGTTTTCCATCTTTATTACATTCCAAAGAAATACTTAATAACTGAATCCATACTCTTATATATGTATCTCCATCTGGCTCTTTAAGTAATATTTGAATTTTCCTATTTGCAAATAAATTTGCATCAATTTTTAACCATTGTAAATTATACATGTCCTCCTTTCCTCTCTTTCTTTAGATTTTACATCATGGATTGTAATTCCATGTTTTTTAAATATTCATCTAGTGCTTGTACTCTAAATAAATATTTTCCACCAACTTTACAATATGGAATTTGTTTTTTCCTTACCAGTTGATTAATTAACCAATATGAAATGCCTAAATACTCTGATGCTTCTTTCATCGTTAGTGTTGTTCTTTGAATTTGATTATTTATCATAGTACTACCTCCTCTCTTTCTTATTTAGAAGGTCCCTCTCTTCCCTTCTACTATAAACCCCAGAACAACTATTAAAAATGGAGCTATTTTTGAAAATTTTTTAATTTTTTTATTATATTTTATTCTTTTTCAGTGTTTTCAATAGTTACACGGTATTTTTTTGTAATTTTTATTGCAATTTTTACTATTTTTTTGTATAATCAAGGTGATTTGTTAGCAATTTTATTTAATAAAACACATTGCAATTTGTATTTTGAGGTGTTTATATGTTAAGAGAAGATATTATTCCAGTAAAAAATTGTTTCAACTTTTGGTTTAATCGAGAAAAAAGAAAAGAGTTTTATACAACTTCTATTTCTTTGTATAAAACTACTTTTAATCATAATAAGAATAATAGATTTACAAATATACTTTTTGATAATGCTAATAATGATAAAGAAATTTATTTTTCTTCATCTACATTGTTAGAGCCTTTTGAAGAAAGTTATGGTACTTTTTTAATAAGATTCCTTAATGCGAATTTTGCATCCTTTGAAAGCTCTTATCGTACCTTTTTCTGTTTTTATGGATTTTCTATTTTAAACGAATTTGATAAATCTATTCCTTTATTAAATTGTTTTAAAACAGAAAATGAATTTATTAAAACTTACCAACCTATTTTCAATAGAATTAAGCCTAAATTAAAAAAATTACAATATTTAATAATACAATGTGTGGACTATATGTTTAATTTAAATAATAATTCAGTAGATAAAAATTATACTCCTTTAGAAAAATGTCTTTCTTATTCTATATTTAATAATTTATTTAAATATTCTACAAACATAGAAGTATATTATTACCAGCAATTTGCACATGATATTTACCATATAGCTTCACAATCTATAACACCTAAAATTGTTAGAGAACACCTAGAAAATGGAATAATAACTCTAGATGATAGCCCTGTTTTTCATACTTTATACTTATCTAATATATTGTATATTTCTTTATTTGAAATAGCTACTAATAAGAATGTAAAAATTAAGATTTGTAAAAACTGTGGTAAATATTTTATTCCACTTAAAAATACCGAAAAATATTGTGATATTGTATATTGTAAAGATGAAATAACTTGTAAAAAGATTGGTGCTAATAACTCTTATTCTAAAAAAAGAAATACTATTGAAGGAATTAAATTTTATAGAAATAATTATCAAAGAAGATTAATGCAAGTTAAAAGATCTAACAATGAAGAAATTCGAATAACTTTTGAAAATTGGAAAAAACTTGCTAAAGAAAAAATAAAAGAATTTAATAATAATATAATTTCAGAAGATGAATTGATGGAATGGATGAAAAAAAATAAAGATACATAGTAGAAGAAAGGAAATTATTTGCCTTTCTCCTACTTGTTCTTATATATTAAAATTCTATATTTTCCATAAAAATAATATACCGTATAGTAATTTTTCTTAGTGCATATTAAATTTTTTTTATCTTTACTTATTATTTCATTGCAACACTCTTCTGTTTTATGTTTTGATAAAAATCTAATTATATAGCTTCGACTTTCTTTAGTTTTAACTAACACATACAAGTCATTTGTATCATGCCCTGTTTCTATATTATAATTAAAATATTCACCTAGATTATATTCATTAATAACTATTCTTAATATATTCTCTATACTTGTACATAAATTAATTTTCTTATATTGTTCTATATATCGTTCTTCTTTCACAGGTATTTCAACTTTTTTTAAATTAATAAATGAATTTTTTCTATGATTTTGTATATTTTCATTTTGGAAGCCTATTTCTTTTAGAATATAACTTTCTAATAGATCTTGTAATATTATATTAGATATACTTAGTTCAAAGCCTTTCAAAGCTTTATATTTTTTACTTCGACTATAATGCGTATAATAATGTCTAGTATCTGTAATAGAGTTAATAAAATTTAAAATATTTGTAAAGCTTTCAAAATAAGATATTGGTAAGCTTTCCATAAACAAATGTAATAATCTGTTTTTTAACAATATATAATCTTCATTCTTTTGTACATCGTCATATATAAATTCATTTATTAATTTTTTATTTTCTGGTAATGCGCTTTGCAGTTTTGTTGTTATTAAATTATTATATTCATCTAATTTATCGACGACAAAAATTGTATGGTAAATTTCCAATGCTTTCATTAAATTTATAAATATTTCCTCTATAGGTATTTCGTCATAGTTTTCATAATTTTCAATATTTTTTCTATATAAATTAACTATTGGTCTTAATTTATCATATTTATTATACCAATTTTTTAAACCATTTACATCACAAATTTGTTTTAAATTACAATTAAGTATAAGGTCTCTTTTATCTATTTCATCATTGTCATAGTTTTCCTCAACTTCTTTTGAAAAATAAATTCTATAATCTATGTATCGCCTTCTTTTTATATCAGGATATTTATAAAACTTACTATTTTTATATCCCTTTATTTCAATTATATTAACTTTTTGTTTTGTAGAGAATTCAATTAAAGCTATAAGTTTTTCTAATTCTTTCATAATAACACTAAATTTTTCTTGCCTTTTACAAATAAAATATATATTTATATGTTGTTTTAATACTATTCTCTCTGAATTTAAATAAAAAGTTCCGCCACCAAAACAAGGTACTATTTCTAATCTTATATTTTCATTTATATCATAATTTATTTTTTTCTTAAAACTATATGAAATATTTTCTATTATTTTTTTATTTCTTTTTGAACTAAATCCACTCAATGTACTCCATTCAAGTGTATTTGTTAGTCTTATCTGTAATTTATTAAAAAATACATTATCATAATTTTTAAATTTTAATCCATAAATACAATATCTGCAATCAATTAAATAAGTTGTTATTCCTGTATTAAGATTTGTATTTTTTCTAAGTGTTCTACAATTTAATAAAGAAATATCTATTTTATTTAAAAATGTTATTCCAGTAATTAAATCAATTTTACTCGGAAATTCTTCATCTTTAAAAAAAGCATTAATCTCTTTCGTTTGTAACACTAACCTTATTATTTTCTTTCCCTTTATTATATATAATTCTCCTTTATATTCTACTTCTCCTATTGTCCATATACCACTTATCTTAATTTCTTCCATAAAAAACACTCCTATAATTTATATAGTATTATATCATTTTATTTTACTTGATTCTACCTTTTTATAAGTTAATATTACATTTCATCCAGTATTTTTATGTTTTTCATATATTCTTTTATGAATTTTATTGTAATCTTTGAAAGTAGCTAAAAATAAGCAAAAATAGCTGGTAATTTATCAAAAAATACTATATAATACACATAAATACTCTCCCTTCCATAGTTATACTTGAAAGGAGGTGAAATAAGTAATGGCTGGGAGTATAGAAAAAAGAGGAAAAAATAGTTACAGGTTAACAGTATCGGAAGGATTTAACCTAAACGGAAAACCAATGATACACAGAAAAACTATTCATGGAACTAAAAAAGATGCAGAAATTGAACTAGCAAAATTTGTTACTGAAGTACAAAATGGTTTAGTAATTGATGGTAAGTCTCTTAAATTCTCTGAATTTGTAGAAATATGGAAAAGAGATTATGGCTCAAAAGAATTAGCTCCAACTACATATAAACGATATTGTAGAATGTTAGAAACAAGAATTTTACCATATTTCGGACATTTCTATATCAACAAAATCAGACCAACTGACATTATGAAATTCTATGACTTACTTGAAAAAGACACTCAGTTAGTTAGAAAAAAAGGTAACAATGGTTCAAAAACTAAAAAGCCTTTATCTGGTAAAACTATTTTAGAACATCACAGATTATTAAGAGCAATGCTCCATAGAGCAGTTTACTGGCAATTGATTGTAAGTAATCCTGCTGAACGTGTTCAACCACCTAGAGCCAAAAAGCCTAAGAGAAGATCTTATGATGATGAGCAAACTAAAATATTATTAGAAAACTTAGAAAAACTTACTGTAGAAGATACTAAATATAAAGTTGCTATCATTCTTACTATCTTTACTGGTGTTCGTTTAGGTGAATTGATGGGCTTAGAATGGCAAGATGTTGATTTTAGAAATGGAATTATAAGCATTAACCGTTCTAGTCAATATCTATCAGATATGGGAGTATTTACAAAAGTTCCTAAAACAGAAAGCTCCATTAGAGAGATTGCAATACCCGAATTTATCATTTCTTTGCTTGAGGAATATAAGTTATGGTATGAAGAGCAAAAATCACTATATGGCGAATTATGGACGAATTCTGATAGGTTATTTGTACAAGCTGATGGCAAACCTATGCATCCTTCTTCTATTAGCAAATGGTTTGTTAAATATGTATGTACAATAGGATTACCTGTAATTAATTTTCATGGATTAAGACATACAAATGCAAGTTTACTAGTTGCACAAAATGTTGATATAGCTGTTGTTTCTGCAAGACTTGGTCATGCACAAATAAGTACAACACTTGACTTCTATGTACATCCACTACTTTCTCATAATAGAAAGGCTGGATATGCACTAGAAAACTTACTATTACCAACAAGGTCTTAATTTTACTTTTTTCTAATTTTCACAAATTACAAATTTTCACGATATTAAAAAGTAAAAAACTTTGAGATTTTATATCTCTTTCCCAAAAGTTTTTTACTTGAAGATTTTATAAAAATTATAAATTTATAGTAAATTTTTTATTGAATTTTTATTAGAATTTCGGGCATTTGAGGTGGTTATTTTACCCAATTTTTACCCAATTTGACATAATAGTGCCATTTTCAAACATTATTGCAACCAATTTTCAAGCAATAAAAAATCACTAAAGCCGTTACAGTTCTAGTGATATATGCTTTGGTTGCGGGGGTAAGACTCGAACTTACGACCTTCGGGTTATGAGAAATTCATTGTATATCATCTTGTCATAATATTATTTCAAACAAATTAATTTATCTAATTTCCTATAAACTATTGACATTATCGCTTTAACCACATATAACTTTGTTAAAACATCACAATACTCAACCTAAAAATCCTCATCGATAAATTGAAAAAATAAAAGTCGGAGGTTATTATACATGTATACTAATAAAGGAAAGCGTGACATTTTAATTTTCAACCTTTCTCTATTACCTTTCAGGGTATTTCTTTGTCAGAGGATACTTATACTTTTTCAAAAAGAATTAGAATTTTCTCTCTATAAATTTGAGACCATTGTCGATGAAATTTCTGTTGAGTTAATTGAAAAACATGAAGAGTCCATTATAATTAAAAATTTGAAATTAAGAAATAACTTCTAACAGCGTGTTAAGAAAAATTTTTAACAACCGACTCTATTAATTAAAACTTATCCATGCTAAAATATAATAATGAGAGGTATTAACAATGAATAAATTTGAAATACATATTGCAACTTATTCAGATTGTAAAAAATTAGCTGTACTAAAGCGAGAGGTTTGGGAAACTACCTATAGAGGAATCTATCCCGATAATAAAATAAATTATTATAACTTTGTAAGGAATGAAAAGAAATTTAAAAACATTATTGCCAATCCGGACCAACAATTATATGTCGCTATATATAATCAAGAACTTATTGGGTATGTGGAATTTGGGAAGCCTATTAGACCCTTCCGTGATTATACACAAGAAATCGGATTACTTTATTTAAAGAAAGAGTATCAAAGACATGGTATCGGAAGAGAATTATTTCATTTAGCTTTCACCCACATTCAAAACTCCGGTTCTAATAAATTTTTTATATCTTGCCATAAATATAACCAAAACGCACAAAAGTTTTACGAAAAAATGGGAGGTAAAATAGTAGAAATTGATAGTGATTCTGCTAACAATAATCTTCCTCAAATTAAATTTGCATATAGCATTTACAAATAATTATATCATCTTTTTCCTATAATTATTTGTAAATTAAGAAAGGAGACTAACTATTAAAAGTCAAGCTTTTTTATAAAAAAATTATAATTG
>CAKNOI010000003.1 GCA_930990125.1 uncultured Clostridiaceae bacterium
AAAAATAAAATAATTAAATAATAAAACAAAAAGAAAATACTAAAAATAAAACATTAAAATCAGAATAAAATACAAATAAAAAAGTAAATAAAAATAATATATTAAAAATAAAAAGTAAAAAATAAATTATAAGATATTTTAAAAATAAAATTTAAAATAAATAAAAATTAAATAAATTTAGAAAATAATAAGGAGAGGAAAATAAATAAAATAATAATAGTATATTAAAAAAATAAAAAATATTTTTATAAATAATAATTCAAAAAATCACAAGAGAAGCAAAAGAAAATTGCTTAAATTTATATTAAAAATAAAAGAAATTAAAGAAAAAGAGTAAAAAGAATTTGTCTAGAACTAGAAATTAGTGATAAAATTATGTATACAAAACCAAAGAGAAATATTTGTCAATAAGAACAGAACAAAAAGCGAAAAAGAAGAGAAAATAAACAATAAAGAAAACAGACAAAAAAGAAAATAACAGGACAAAACTAGTAAAAGATGTCAAAAAATAATAGAAAAAAGCTTGGGGAATAGGCAAATTCCGACGAACAAGGGACAGGATGACACAAGGTAACATAAAACAAAAATATAGCATACCACTAACAAAAGAAAACAGAAATGATAATGAATACGAAAAGCCAAAAAAGAAAACGTAAAAGATAATACTTGCAAATAAGACAAAAGCAAACAAGATGAGATAGTCTAAAAAAAGATAGAAATGATGGTCAAAGAATAGAGGCAAAAATATTACAAGAAATAACCTATATAGTAAATATAAAAAAGAAAAATAATAAATAGAAATTCTGTTATTTAAAATAGTAATACTAAAATAAAAATACAAATAATATTAAAAATAGGATTTTAAAATAGAATTATTCTAAAAATAAAACGTAAAAATAATTTAAAAGCAAAATAAAAATATTAATACAAAAAAATAAATGCTAAAAATAAAATTTAAAAATAAGAAAATGTAAAATCAGAATAAAAATATAAAAAGAAAAAAGAAATAAAATGACAAATAAAATAGTAAATAAAAAAATCGAAGAGGATAAAATATAAAATTTATAAAAAAGAAGTGAATTCAGAAAGTAAAAAAATTTAGTTAAAAAAATTTTTGTAGATAATAAAATTAAAGTTATAAAGAAAAAATCTTTATAAAATAAAAATAAATATATTTGTGAAAAAAATTAATTTATTAAAAAAGTGCATTAAAAAAATAATAAGAAAATACAAAAGAAAATTGTATACAAAGTGATAAAAAATAAAAGTAATCTTCTAAAGCGATAAAAAAAATTGTCAAAAACAAGAAATTAGAAACAAAATTATGTATACAATACAAAAGTAAAATATTTGTCAACAAGGATAGAATAAAAAGCTGAAAAAAAGAGACAAAAAACAATCAAAAAAGGAGATAGAAAGAAAGCAATAGAAAAAAACGAGTAAAAGATGTCAAAAATGAGAGAAAAAAGCTTGGGGAATAAGCAAATTCCAAAAATTCAAAAACACGACAAGAGAGGGTAACATAAAGCAGAAGAAAGCCATATTCTTAACCAAAAGAAACCGAAACAATAAGTAATAAAAAAACATAGAAAAGGAAACGTAAAAGAGTATGGTTGCGAATAAGACAAATGCAAACAAAATAAAATTCAATCAAAAAGATAGAAAGATTGCTCAAAGAATAGAGAAAAATATATCATTTAAAAAAGAGAATGTTATATAAGAAAAAAATAAAAATAAAACAAAAAATAGCGTGATATAAAATCTAAAAATTAGAATGATAATATCAATAAAGTTAAAGCAAAAATAAAAAATAGAACTATCATGAAAATAAAACTAAAAATAATTTAATAAATAAAACTAAAAATAAAAATATAAAATAATAAATGTAAAAAATAAAATATTAAAATAAAAACAAAATTATAAAAAAGAAAAATAATACATAAAAAATAATGTTATTTAAGATATTAAATTTAAAATAAAGTAATAATAACTTACATTAAATCAAAAATAACAAAAAGGAAAAATTTATATTTAATTATAGAATAATAGTAATATTATTAAACAGGAATTAAAAAATTAATATAAAGAGGATATAAATAGAATATAGGATATAAAATGATAGCAAAAAAATTGAAATGGATTTTATGATAAGAGATAAGAATTCTTTAATACCAGTAGAAGTAAAAGCAAATAATAATGCTACCATTTCTCTTAATAATTTAATAAATAGTAATTTATATAAAGATATTAATTATGGAATAAAATTATGCAATAAAAATATTGGATTTAATAATAAATTTTATACATTTCCTTATTTCTTAACATTTTTATTAAAAAAATATTTAAAAGAGAAAAAATAATAAAAGTAAAATAAATAAAAAAGAAATATATGTTAGGAAAATTCTATTTCAAACTATTGCAAGGTCCTTCTAATAATTGATATAATAAAACATGAAGGAAGTGGAAAAATTGAAAATAATGTTTATTTGTACAGGAAATACATGTAGAAGTGCAATGGCAGAGGCAATAATGAGAAAAAAAATACAAGAAGAAAAACTTTCGATAGAGGTGTTTTCTTGTGGTATTTATGCAATGGATGGTGATACTGCGACTGGACTTGCTATAGATGCTATGAAAAAAAGAGGAATTGATTTAAGCAATCATAGAGCGACTAATATAAAACAGAGTGATATTTTACAAATGGATTTTATTTTATGTGCAACAGAAGAGCATAAAAAAATAGTAGAACTGTTATATCCAGAGAAAAAAGAACAAATATATACAATAAAAGAATATGCTTATGGAACGAATATAATAAATAAAAATATAAAAGACCCATGGGGATATTCAATGGATACGTACGAATCTGTAGCAGAAGAATTAGAAGATTGTATTAACAAAATAATAGAAAAAATAAAGAATCAACAACAGAAATAAAAAAGAAAAATAAAAGAAAAAAATAATAATAAATAAAAATAATAAATAAAAAGCATTGCAAAAAGGAAGAAAATAAATTATAATTATACAAACATAAATTCGTAAAAGGAAGGAAGTAAAAATGATAGATTTAATAGAAGGTTTAAACGACAAACAAAAAGAAGCTGTATTACAAACAGAGGGACCATGCCTTATTATTGCAGGAGCTGGTAGTGGTAAAACAAAGGTATTAACACATAAAATAGCCTATTTAGTAGGAGAAAAAAATGTAGCTCCTTGGAGTATTTTAGCTATTACATTTACCAATAAAGCAGCAAATGAAATGAAAGAAAGAGTAGAAAAATTAGTAGGAGATATTGCACAAGATATGTGGCTTGGTACCTTTCATTCTATTTGTGTTCGTATTTTAAGAAGATATATAGATAGAATTGGGTTTGAAAATTCTTTTGTTATTTTTGATACAACAGATCAAAAAAGCATGATAAAAGCTTGCCTAAAAGAATTACAAATAGACGATAAGCTTTTTAATGACCGTGCTGTCCTTTCCGAAATAAGTAATGCAAAAAATGAAATGCTAGAACCAGAACAGTATATAGCAAGACATGTAGGAGATTATAGAAAAGAAACTATTGGAAAAGTATATACCTTATATCAAAAACGTTTAAAAGAAAATAATGCTATTGATTTTGATGATATTATTAATTTTGCAATAAAAATTCTATTAGAAAATCCAGATGTATTAGATTATTATTCCGGTAAATTTCATTATGTATTAGTAGATGAATACCAAGATACTAATAAAGCACAATTTACTCTTATTACTATTTTAGCTTCACGTTATGGAAATATTACTGTTGTGGGAGATAATGACCAGGGTATTTATAGTTTTAGAGGAGCAGATATTAGTAATATTTTAAATTTTGAGAAAGATTTTCCGGGAACTAAAATAATTAAATTAGAACAAAATTATCGCTGTACAGGAAATATATTAAAAGCTGCTAATGCTGTTATTAAGCATAATGAAAATAAATACGAAAAGAAATTATGGACAGAAAACGAAGAAGGGTGTAAACCAGAAGTATATTCTGCAGATAATGAATATGATGAAGCAATGTATATTGTAACACAAATGAATCATTTAAAAAGAGAAGAATATTACAAGAATTCTGATTTTACAATCCTATACCGTATGAATACACAATCCAGAGCGATTGAAGATATTTTCCGAAGAGAAGATATTCCTTATAAAATTATTGGTGGTTTAAAATTCTACGAAAGAAAAGAAATAAAAGATATTATTGCTTACTTACGTTTAATTCAAAATCCATCTGACAACTTAAGTTTAAGAAGAATTATTAATGAACCAAAACGTGGAGTAGGTAATACAAGCTTAGATAAAATTGCAGCTATTTCCGAACAAACAGGAAAGTCTATGTACGAAATTATTAAACATGCAGAAGAGTATGAACTAAATCGTATTTTCTTAAATACACGAGAGTTTATTCAAACGATGGAAGAACTAATGGCAAAAAAAGAAAGTTTAACAATTTCCGAGTTGATAAAAGAGACATTAAAGAAAACAGGTTATACAGCTGCTTTAGAAAAAGAAGAAACGCAAGAAGCGGAAAATAGGATAGAAAACTTAGAAGAATTTTTAACGGTAGCCATTGAATTTGAAGAAGAATCTGCAGATAACACTTTGGCAGAATTTTTAGAAGGTATTACGCTTTCTAGTGATATTGATTCTTTAGAAGATAGCGAAGATAGTGTTACGATGATGACACTTCATAGTGCAAAAGGACTAGAATTTCCTGTAGTTTTCTTAGTAGGAATGGAAGAAGGAATTTTTCCTGGATACCGTGCAATTGGAGAGCAAAAAGAATTAGAAGAAGAAAGGAGACTTTGCTACGTTGGTATTACTAGAGCAAAAGAGCATTTATTTTTAACTTGTGCAAAACAAAGGACAATGTTTGGCTCTACTTCTTGTAATAGTCCATCTCGTTTCTTAAAAGAAATTCCAGAGGACTTACTAGAAGGCTATGCAGAAGCATTAGGAAATACAAGCAAGAAAATTTCTTTTGAAGATACTAATACGAATTGGACATATGGAAATAATAAAGAGAATAGGCAACATTCTTCTCCTTTAGAGAGAATAAAAATAGGAAGTAAAGTAGATTCTCCAGCCTTTTCTTTCCGAACAGCAGAAAGCTTCTTAAATAGCTTAAACAAAAAAGAGCAAGAGGTAGATTTATCGATGTACAAAGAAGGAGAAAGAGTATATCATAAAAAATTTGGAGAAGGAACCATTAATAAGGTAGAACAAGAAGGAGAAGACTTAAAAGTAGACATTTCTTTTGATAAGGCAGGACATAAAAGATTGATGGCTAAATTTGCAGGATTAGAAATTATAGAATAGAAAGAAATTGCTAAAAAAAGGAAAAAAGTCGCTAACATTTTACTGGTATAAAACTTTCAAAAACGAACAATACTAACAATAGGAAATTAAAGAAAGGAAGATGAAAAAATGCCAGAATTAAATCAAGTAGAACTTCAAAATTTAAGACATCTTATTGGAGCACACGAAACTTCTTATCAAAAATTAAACAATTATGCTTCTACCTGTGTAGACCCACAAATTAAGCAAATGTTTAGTAAATCTGCACAAGATGCCTTAAATACAAAACAAAAATTAATGTCATTTTTAAATAATTAAGGAGGATATCATGGACGAAAAAACAATGGTAAACGATATTTTAGATGGCGTAAAAGGCGACTTAAACACCTATCAAACAGCTATATCAGAATGTGCCAATATGCAATTAAGACAAACTTTGCAACAAATTCGTAACAATGACGAAAGCTTTCAATATGAATTGTTTAAAGTAGCACAAGCAAAGGGATATTATAAACCAGCAGCAGCAGCTACTGTTACAGAAATTCAAACTGTGAAAAATGAATTACAACAATAAAAAAGAAGAAAAAAAGAGAAGGATATTTGTATTCCTTCTCTTTTTGAAAGGAAAGAAGGATAAGTTTGAAAATAGAAGAAATTACAAAAAAATGAGAAATAATCCAAGAAAAATCTTACGGAAATAAGATTAACAAAAAAATTTAAGTGGATTTCGTAATTGTAAGAATGAAAAATGTAAGATAAAATAAAAACAATAAAATCACAAAAAGAAAAAGGGTAAAGGAGTTGTTTAAGATTAGTACAAAGATAAAAAAAGTAGTAGCACATATTCGTACATCCGTAAAGCTTATTCTTCTAATATTACTTTCTTTATTTATTATTATGGGACTTGTGACACTGTTTTATAGACCAATGTATCGTGTCACTCTAAAAGGAGAGACAATTGGTTATACAGAAAACAGAGAAGAACTACAAAAAAGAATTAGCGATTATATCAATCATGGGGATACAAGCATTGCAAATGCAGCATTTGCACAAATAGAAGAATCTCCAAATTTTAGCATGTGCCTCTTAAAAAAAGGAATTGTAACCAATGACGAAGAGATATACCAAAAAGTGATAGAAGGTAGTACAATGTATTATCACTTTTATGCTGTAACAGAAAATGGAGAAGAAAAATACTACACATCTACCTTTGAAGAGGCAGAACAAGCAGTAAAAGAATTGAAAGAGAAAAATAGTACCAATAAAGAGAATTTAGCAATTGCAGAAAAATATGCGAAAGAATTAAAAACCTTAGATACGAAAGATACTATTGTATCAAAACTATATGTAGAACCAGTAAAAGAAACACCAAAGGTAACTGTAGCAACAACAGGAACAACAAGCAGTTTAAAAGGAAATAATACTTCTAAGAAAAAAGTTTCTTTAGGAATTAGTTTAATAAGACCTGTATCTGGAACCATTTCTTCACGTTATGGAAGAAGAAGTAGTGGAATGCACACTGGACTTGACATCGCGGCACCAAATGGAACCACAATTAAAGCTGCAGCATCTGGAACAGTAACTTTTTCAGGAGGAAATCCTAATAGAAGCTATGGATACTATATTATTATATCCCATGGAAATGGAGTACAAACCTACTATTGCCATTGCAGTAAATTATTAGTATCTGCAGGAACAAAAGTAACACAAGGTCAACCAATTGCCAAAGTAGGAAAAACAGGAAATGCAACAGGTAATCATCTACACTTAGAAATTCGAGTAAATGGAGTAACACAAAATCCACAAAATTACATATATTAAAATAAAACACTTCTGTTTAAGAAGTGTTTATTTTTTACTAAAAAATTGTTTCCCTGTTTTTAAAGCATTATGCTTCATAATTAATTTTCCATGTTCTTGCAATTTTCTTTGGAATAGCTTCCCATTATGTATGTTGGAAGCGAATTCACTAATGCAAGAATGAAACTGGATTAAACTCTTAGGAGGAATATGTATATCAGAAAGCACTAAATAATAATTTTCATGGTATTCATATAATAAAATCTTTTTTGCAATTTTCGGAACAAATAAAAAAGAATCAGTATCTAAGAAATTACAAAACTCACAAAAATCATCAAAAGAAGCAAATAGATAAATGGCAGTTGTAGCACTTAAATTGTAAGTTTTTCTCTTGGTACGCACTTTCCTATTTTTATAAGTTTTCTTCTCTCTACCCGCAGGACACATTCTAGTTACGGTAAAAACAAAATCACCCTCCATGGTAGCAAGTGCCTCTATACGAATTTGATAGTTCTTGGTAATAAAACCAACCTCTTCCTCTGCTTGCTCTAGCAAATTTAGAAACAAATCCTGTGTTTCTAACGAATTTGCCATAAAAGAATGAATATCAATATGTTTTTCATCTAAATCCTGTTTATTTAATGTAATTCTTATCTTATCTTCACCGAAGTTTTTCAAATCTCACCTTTACACTACCCCCAAAATGATTCTATTATCATTATACTACGAAAATCCATTTTTTAAAAGAACGAAAAAAATGGTAATTTCTAAAGCTACTCTATTATATGTGGTATCCTTAAAAAAGGTACTTCATACTATATCATAAGAATAGGAAAAAGAAAAGGAAAATTAATTATTTTTATAAGAATTTTACAAGAACAAATTAAAAATAGAGCACTAAAAATTAGGGTAAAATGTACTAAAAATGCATTTTAGGAAAAAATTGTATATATTACTTGAAAAAAAAGAGGATTCCTTATATAATAAGTAGGAAAACAAAAGAATTTAATTTCCGTAAGAAGAATGGAGGAATAAAAGTGGCAACAAGAGAAAAAAATATATGGATATTACTCGTATTTTTATTATCTGGTTTAGTAATTGGAGGATTATTAGGAGAATTAGCATCACATGTAGATTTTTTGTGGTGGCTATCTTATGGGGAGTCATTTGGACTTGCAAGTCCTATTACACTAGACTTAAATATTGTAGAACTTACCTTTGGACTTATGTTTAAAATTAATGTAGCAAGCATTATTGGAATGGTAATTGCTATTTTTATTTATCGAAAGGTATAAGCAAGAAAAAAAGAACAATACTATATATAGGGGAATGGGGGTATAAAGAAAGGTGTGGTAAAAACCATGAAAATGAAAGAATTACCCCTATCCGAAAGACCATATGAAAAGTTAGAGATGTATGGAGAAACAAGTTTATCCAATTCAGAGTTACTAGCGATAATTATTAAAAGCGGAACCAAAGAGGAATCTTCTGTTGAAATAGCGCAAAGAATTTTAAATATGAATTTATCAGAGGACAGCAATAGTTTACGTTTCTTGCAAGAAATTTCTATAGAAGAACTTAAAAAAATTAAAGGAATTGGTAAAGTAAAGGCAATTCAGCTGAAAGCAATTTGTGAACTTTCCAAAAGAATGTCAAGACCTATTCATCTCATGAATGTACCAATACGATTTCCTAGTGATGTTTCGCATCTTTTAATGGACGAGCTTCGATATGAAAAAAAGGAACTAGTAAAAGTAATTATTTTAAATAACAAAAATATGGTATTAAAAATTGTAGACGCAGCAATAGGAGGAGGAAACTTTGCTGTTATTGAACCAAAACAAGTTTTAACAGATGCCATCAAAATGGAAGCACCAAAAATCTTATTAGTACATAATCACCCAAGTGGGGATCCTACACCAAGTAGCACAGATATTCTCGTAACAGAAAGAATTAAGGAAGCGGCAGAAGTAATGGGAATTGAGTTATTAGACCATATTGTTATGGGAGACGGAAAGTTTGTAAGTATACTTGCAAAAAAGAAAGGAATGGAAAAAACATGAAACTGTTTGATTTTGGTTCAAAAGATATTGGAATTGATTTAGGAACAGCAAATATGCTGGTAACCTTGAAAGGAAAAGGTATTATATTAAATGAGCCATCTGTAGTGGCAATAGATAGAAAAACAGGAAATATTTTAGCTACAGGCCATGAAGCAAAAGAAATGCTCCGGAAGAACACCAGAACAAATTAAAGCTGTAAGACCATTAAAAGACGGTGTTATTGCGGATTTTTCGGCGACGCAATTAATGTTAAAAAACGTGATTGCAAAGGTATGCCAAAGATATAATGCAGGAAAGCCAAGAGTAGTGGTAGGTGTTCCATCTGGCATTACAGAAGTAGAAGAAAGAGCTGTTGAAGAAGCAGTATTGCAAGCAGGGGCAAAAGAAGTATACTTAATAGAAGAGCCAATGGCAGCAGCAATTGGTGCTAATTTAGATGTAGCAGAACCAAGTGGAAGTATTATTGTAGATATTGGTGGAGGTACTACGGAAGTAGCGGTTATTTCTTTAGGTGGAATTGTAGTTAGCAATTCCCTAAGAATTGCAGGAGACGAATTAGAAGAAGATATTGTCAATTATATTAAAAGAGAAATGAATTTAGCAATTGGAGAAACCACAGCAGAACAAATAAAAATGCAAATAGGTTGTGCCCTGCCACTTATGACAGATACCAGCATGGAAATAAGAGGAAGAGATTTAACTAATGGACTTCCTAAAAATGTTGTAATTACCTCTTCTCAAGTACAAGAAGCTATGGCAGATTCTATTGGAGAGATTGTAGATGTAGTAAAAATGACACTAGAAAAAACCCCACCAGAACTTGCCGCAGATATTATGGAAAAAGGTATTGTGCTTGCAGGAGGAGGAGCACTAATTCAAAACTTGGACAAACTATTAAGTTTAGCAACAGGTATGCCTGTATATATAGCAGAAGAGCCACTAAACTGTGTAGTAAAAGGAACAGGAAAAACATTAGAAGATTTAGAAAAATTAAAACATGTACTAATTAATTCTAGAAGAAGATAGATTCCGAAAAGAAAGGGAGAAGAAAAACATACATGTACAAAAATAAGAAAAGCGGAATAATTGGAATTATTGTAACAATTGTAATACTCATTGTTATCGTATTTTTATCCAATGTAGAAGTAGGACAGCTATCCGATGCCCAAAATGTATTTACCAGTTTGATTATGCCAGTACAAAATGGATTAACCTATCTAAAAAATAAATTATCGGGAAATGATAGCTTTTTCACAGACATCAATCGTTTGCAAGAAGAAAACGAAGAATTAAAACAAAAAAACAAAGAATTAGAAGAAAGTTTAAGAGAATTAGAAATTACAAAAAACGAAAATGAACGTTTGACAGAATTACTAGGATTAACAGAAAAATATTCTAACTATACAACCATACCAGCCTATGTCATTAATCGAGATATGAATAATTATAGCAACATGATTGTAATAGATGTAGGAGCCAAAGACGGTATTAAAGAGAATATGGTTGTAATAGCCGACAAAGGTTTAGTAGGACATGTTGTTTCTGTATCAGACACCACTGCAAAAGTACAAACTATTATTGACCCTTCAAGCACCGTAAGTAGTACTCTTACAACAACAAGAGATAATATTATTGTAAGAGGAAGTATAGAAGGAGAAAGTAGATTAAAAGGAACCTATATCCAACCAGATGTCTTAATAGCAGAAGGAGATAGCATCGAAACATCCGGAATTGGAGGAATTTACCCAAAAGGAATTCATATAGGAGTGGTAAAACAAGTAATCCCTACCAAAAATACGACAGACCGATATGTATGGATTGAAACAGCAGTAGACTTTACCAAACTAGAAACAGTTTTAGTAATAGAATAAAAAGAGGTGAAATATTGAAAAAAGTAGGTATTATTATTGCATTTTTTGCTGTTTTCCTATGTTTATATTTTTTACAAGCCAATTTCTTTACATGGTTTACGATAGCAGATGTAATGCCAAACCTTTTTATTATCTTTTTATTATTTATTGGATTATTTGCAGGAAAAAAAGTAGGAGCCATTTGCGGGTTAGTATTTGGTATTATTTTAGATTTTTGCATTGGAAAATCCGTGTTCATGTATGGCGTTATGTTAATGGTAGTAGGTTTCCTAGGAGGATTACTAGATAAAAATTTCTCCAAAGACAGTAGAATAACTATTATGTTAATGGTAATAGGAATGACCTGCATTTTTGAAATAGGAATATACCTTATTTCTGTCCTGTTGCTATCTGCTAACCTTGAGATAGTGGCTTTTTTAAGAACATTGCTAATAGAAATAATTTATAATGTATTATTAACCATTATCGTTTATCCTTTATTTCCAGCATTAGGTTATCCAATAGAAGAAAAATTTAAAGGGAAAACAATTCTAACAAAGTATTTTTAAAAGAAGGTGAAACATTGGAACGAAAAAATGATACAGCAAGTACAAGATTAAGATTTAATATATTAGGAACAATTATTTATTTAATAGGCATTGTTCTATTATTACAATTATTTAACCTTCAAATAGTGCATGGTGAAGAATATAGAGGGGAATCCAATACAAGACTTACCAAAGAAACGGTATTAGAAGCGGCAAGAGGTAAAATAGTAGATAGAACGGGAATAGAACTTGCCAGTACGCAAATTGTAAATAGTTTAGAATTATATAAAACCAAAATCTCAAACGAAGAATTAAATACCATGTTATTAGAAGTAGCAACAGTATTAGAACAAAATGGGGATTCGTATACCGATAATCTACCTTTAAGCATTAACCCAATCGGATTTACCATGGAAACAGAGGAAGAACAAAAAAAATGGAAAAAAGAAATGGAGATAGACGAAAACGCTACGGCAGAACAGGTTTTTGGGAAATTAAAAGAAAAATATGAAATCACTAATGAAAATATAGAAGAAGTAAGGAAGATAATGACATTACGTTATGAAATTAACATACAAGGATATAGTAGTACCAGTGCTATCGAAATAGCGGAAAATATTTCAGAAACAAGCCTTGCTATTTTTAACGAACAAAATGCAAAATTCCCGGGACTTTCTATCACACAAAAGCCACAAAGAACATACCTTAAAGGAAATCTAGCCTCTCACGTATTAGGATATATGGGAAGAATAGAAACAGAAGAATACGAAAAGAACAAAGATGTTTATGATATGAACGATGTAGTAGGAACCAGTGGCGTAGAATATGTATTGGAAAAGTTCTTAAGAGGAACAGATGGTACCAAACAAATTGATATGTCTGTTGATGGAACTGTTACAGATGAATACATTACCAAAGAAGCAGTAGCAGGAAACAATGTCGTAATTACTATAGATGCAAAATTACAACAAGTAGTACAAGATGCTCTAAAAACGAATATAGAAAAAATTCGAAACGGAGGTTTTTCTCAACAATCTGATACAGCAGGTGGTGCTTGTATTGTCATGAATGTAAAAACAGGAGAAGTATTAGCTTTAGCAAGTTATCCAGATTTTGAACCACAAGCATTTATTGGGGGAATTTCCAGTGAAAAATGGAATGAATATACTACTAATTTAATGCCATTAAAAAATAGAGCTATTCAAGAAGCAAATGCACCAGGTTCTATTTTCAAAATGATTACAGCAATAGCAGCATTAGAATCTGGAGTTACCAATACTACAGAACAAGTATATGACTCTGGCGTATATCGTTACTATAATCAAAAATTACCATGTTGGTATTATACAGACTACGGAGTAGGTCATAGATGGCAAAATGTATCTGCAGCAATAAAAAACTCTTGTAACTATTATTTTTGTGAAATGGGACAACGCTTAGGAATTGATAAATTAGTAGAATACGCATCAGGATTTGGACTAGGTAAAAAGACAGGAATAGAACTACTAGGAGAAACAGCAGGAACTTTAGCTACTAGTTTAAATAATGAGCCAGGAAATATTTTAAACCTATCTATTGGTCAAGGAGCAAATAGTTTTAGTGTCATACAAATGGCTAAATACATTAGTATGGTGGCCAATGGAGGAAAAGACTTAGATGTTACCATTATCAAAAGTGTGATAGATGAAAACGGAAACGAAATACCAAAAGAGCAAGTAGAAGAAGTAGTAAATGAAAGACTAGGACTAGAAAAGACAGAATTAAAAGATATGAATATCAAACAAGAAAATTTACAAGCAGTACTAGAAGGAATGAAATCCGTAACAACAGAATCAGGTGGTACAGCTAATAGTTTCTTTAGAGGATTTGATATAGAAGTAGGAGGAAAAACAGGTTCCGCCGAAGTAGGAAATGGAAAAGTAAATGCATGGTTTGCAGGCTTTGCACCATACGAAGACCCAGAAATTGCAGTAGTAGTAATGGTGGAAAACGGAAAACACGGAAGCTACACAGCAGAGCCAGTAAGAGACATCATTGCAGAATACTTTGGAATGAACCTACAAGAAGCACAAGAAAGCATGGAAGCTATCCCAACCGTTCAAGTACAAAGATAAGAAAGGAAACAAAAATATGTTAAAAAATTGTATACAAATTCATTTAAAAAAAGACGAAATAGAAATAAAAATACAAGAAGATGCATCCCATGAAGACATCATGCAGGAACTAGAAAAAAAGATAAACGAACTAAAAAAATTATATCAAGAAGATACAACACCTATTTTTGTTACAGGGAAAATATTAAAAAACACAGAAATGGATGAAATTCAAGAACTAATTCATAAACATATACCAGTAAAATTAAACTTTGAAAGTCCAAAAACATTGGGATTACACGGTATCAAAAAAACATATCATAAACCAATAGAAATTTCAGAAACCAAATACTATAAAGGTTCTTTACGCTCTGGTCAAAAAGTAGAATTTGACGGAAGTCTAATCATACTAGGAGATGTCAATGCAGGAGCAGAAATTATAGCAACAGGAAACATTGTAGTATTAGGAATTTTAAGAGGATTAGCCCACGCAGGAGCCAAAGGAAACGAAGAAGCAATGATAGCCGCATCCCTCATCGACACTACCCAACTACGCATCGCCAACATCATAAAAGAAATAGAAAAAGACGAAGAAGGCAAAAGAGGCGTGCACTATGCATACGTACAAGAAGGAGAAATACAGTTTGAATAAAGTTTGACATTTTATCAAAATTGCGATAAAATGTAAATAGATATGAAGGGTTAGACAAAAGAAAAAGGGGGAGTGTATATGAAAGAGAAAAAAATTAAAATATGGAAAATAGTGTTAGGTGTTATAGTACTCATATTCTTTTTATTTGTAATTTTTCTAACAAGAAAAATGATAATTCTATCTTCTCTAGAAAATAAATTAGCGGGATACCAAGAAAAAAATAATATCTATGTAAAAACAGAAATTACAGATTCAGAGAATAATACAACTTTTGAAAAATATTATAAAGATGGAATAGAAAAAGATGTGTTAAGTATTCCAAACAGAGAAGAAAAAATAACACAATATCTTTATGATAACGAAAGAAAATTATACGTAGAAAAGGGAGACAAAAAGACAGTAACAACAACAGAAAAGCCAGAAGAAATTGTAGCGTCAGTACTAGTTAGCTATACATCTTATGAAAATTTTTGGCAGTTATTATTTAATAGCATAACCTCTAGTATTACAACGGCTCAATTAGATGGCAAAGAATGTTATGTAATAAGTAGTAGTTATAATCTAAACTTTATCTATGAAGGAGACTCTGACACTGTAAAAGTATATATTGATAAAGAAACAGGTCTAGCACTTAAATGCGAAGAGGTAAACAATAATAGAATAACAAAATATCAATACTCTTTTGATACGGTACAAGATGAAGACTTAAAAGAACCAGATATGGAACAATATACTAAGGAAAATGTATAAAAATAAAAACACTAGAAATATTAACTTCTAGTGTTTTTATTTTGACATACAAGTAATAAAATACCACAAATTTTCTCTAATTCATCAAAAGCAATATCAGAACCAAAAACAAAGAAGTATCTTTTACACCTTCTTGATACAAGAAAAAGATTAAACAAAGAAGTAAAATATCGTCAAAATGCAAAGTGAGTCCAAAAATATCTAAAAAAAAGCCTTCTTGAGAACTAGGAGTGGTTGATTTTTTTTCCTTATCATTATTTCCTTGTTTTTTATTTTCTGCATATTTTTTAGAAGAACTTGTAGTATTTTGCTTGCTTGGTTGCTTATTCCTACTAGGAGAAAAACCACTTGGGGGATACGGATAACGATATCTAGGGGTAAAAAAAGGTGGATACGGAAACATCATTTTTTCTTTTCACCACCTAAAGGACCTAAAACCTCTAACATTTTTTCCATTTTTAAAAACTGAACATATTGGTCTACCTTGTGTTTTCTGCTTTCTTTTAAATAAGGTTTTAAAGAAAGCAGTAAATTGGCTCTTGGGTCATCTCCGCTAGAATTCATTTTTTCCATAATGTTTTTTAATTTTAAAATGGTTTCAAAATCTAACGAAAAACCATTATCTGAGCCACTGTTTTTTTCATCCTGCTTTTTTTCTGAGTTTAAAAAAGTTTGAAACAGATTTGCCATTTCTGGAGGAATTGTATTCGAAGAATTTTCCGTAGTACCCGAATTTTTTTGTTTGTCAGAAGGATTTGTTAAATTTTCTAGTATTCCCTTAACATCCTCTGGAATTTCTTTTCCATTTAACATACTACTTAAGTTTTTCATTAAATCAGACATATCTTCTGCCATACAAAATCCTCCTTTCTATTAATGATTTTTCTTGTTATCTAAAGCATTTTTCAGTTCCCCTACAATTTTATCTTTATCTTTAGAATTTAAAATAGCATTTGCCTGCTCTAAACCTTGTTTTAATTTATCTTTGTCCATAGTAGCAAGCATAGACATGAGTTTTGCCATATCCATGTTATTTGGGGTATTGTTCATAAACGAATCCTCCTTTTTAATAGATAATAAATAACTTTATTATTACTATATGAAAAAAAGCAAAAAAAGTTCCTAAAAATAAGGATTGTTTTTCGGGTTAGTATTGTAATTTTCCCTATTTTACGATAAAATAAGGAATACAAAAGAGAAAAGTAAAAAGAAAAGTAAAAAAATATATCACAAAAAGTAAAAAACTTTTTCTTTACGGCTCCTTGGATTCTACAAAAAATTTAAAAAGCATGTATTACAATAGGAACATAGCAAAAGAAAAAGTTTATGAGGTGGTAAGGATGTTTCAAAATATAGCAAATGAATTTCAAGAGAATTTCAAAGAGGATGTTGAACCAAAAGGGAAAAAGAAAAAAGAATGGAAAAAAGAGTACCTAAAAAAAATGTTTTCTATTCCCAATATTATTTTATATGTTATATCATTTATGATTTCAACAGTAGGATTTGGAGAATTTAATCCTTTTGGACTAAGTATACTTGCAGCTCTATGTAGCAATGGCTTTCCTATTGGACCTATTTACATTATTGCAGGAATAGGAACATTAGTAGGTTTTGGAGCCAGTCGTTTTTTAGAATACTTAGTAACAGGATTATTTTTCTTTGTACTACAATTAATAATAAGACCTAAAATTAGTAAACAAGATGTGAACGAAAAAAGACAGGTAGGATTACATATCGTTTTAGCAACTTTTTTCGTGCAAATGGTACAAATGCTATGGAAAGACTTTTTACTATATGATGGAATGGTAGCCATTTTAAGCTGTATCTTAGTGTATTTGTTTTATAAAATATTTACGAACTCCATTTCTGTTATCAAAGATTATCCTGTAAAAAAAGCCTTTTCCATTGAAGAAGTAATGGGAGCAAGTTTACTACTAGCTATTAGTGCAGCAAGTTTACGCGAGTTTTCTATTTTGGGATATAGTATTCGTAACATTCTTAGCATTTTGTTAGTTTTAATATTAGGATTTAAAAATGGTATCTTAGTAGGAGCAACAGGCGGAATTACCATAGGAGTAGTACTTGGCATCATTGGAAACAATGAACCTATTGTAGTTGCATCCTACGCAATATCAGGAATGATAGCAGGAATTTTTAACAAATTAGGAAAAATAGGAGTTATTGTAGGATTTATTCTAGGAAATATTGTATTAACTTATGTAGCAAATGGTGCTACTGTTCCTGTTATTGTATTTCAAGAAATTCTAATTGCTTCTTTAGGGCTACTAGCTGTACCTAAAAATGCAATTATAGATATAGAAGACTTATTTGGAAAAACAAAATTATTAGCATCAGGACCGGAAAAAACGTTAGAACAAAACCAAAATACAATATATAAATTAAACAATATGTCAGAAGCAATTTCTGAAATGGCAAAAACCTATTCAGAAGTTGCGGCAACAGCAGTAGAGGAAATCACACCAGAAGAAGTAAACGAGAAAGAAAAAAATACCTTTATTCAAGAATTAAGAGAAAACATACAAGGCTTAGAAGATAATATTGTTTATGACGATATTGCCTATGAAGAAAACGGCATAGTTTCTGATATATACCATTACGTAAAAACAAATGGCGAAATGCAAGAACAAGATTTAATATCTATTTTTGAGAAACATAATAATTATATTGTGGGATTTGAAAATAACACGGTTAACCAGAAAATACTAGCAGATGTTACCCAAATGGTAAAGGCGATTAATTATACCTATAAAATTAGTAAAATAAATTTTGTATGGAAAAAAAAGATGGAAGACAGTAAAAACAATATGGCAGCACAATTAGAAGGTGTTTCCAAAGCAATAGAAAACTTAGCCGAAGAAATAACACCAAGAGAGAAATATGCTAAAAAGAAAGAGGAAATAACACTTCTATTACAACAAAAAGGCATTTTGGTACAAGATATATCTTTCCAAAAAGAAGAAAACGGCAAAACGACCATAGAGTTATACACAAATTCTTGTGAAGATGTGGAAAACGGAAGCTGTAGTGCCACGAAAATAGGAAAACTATTAAGCAAAATAGCAGGAGAAAAACTAGTTTTAAAAATGCAAAAATGTGCCATCAAAACAGAAGAGGACACTTGTAAATTTACCTTTGCCTCTGAAGATAAATTTACCGTACAAATAGGAATAGCAAAAGCAACCAAAACAAGGTCCGATATATCAGGAGATTCAAGTTTGCAAACAAAATTAGAAGATGGTAAATACCTAGTAGCAATTAGTGATGGAATGGGTTCTGGAAAAGAAGCTAAAAAAAGTAGTAGTATTGCTATCAAAATGCTAGAAAAAATGCTAACCTCTGGATTTGATAGAGACAACTCTATTCACATGATTAATTCTATTTTAAAAGCAAATACAGAAGAAGACATGTATGCTACATTGGATATTGCGGTATTAGACCTATATCTTGGAAATATCGAATTTATTAAAAATGGAGCCTGTCCAACCTATTTAAAAACTGGAAAAAATGTGCAACTAATTAAATCACTATCTCTACCAACAGGAATCTTAGAAAATATAGACCTAAGTGTATATGATAAAGATATTCAAGATGGAGATATACTAGTAATGTGTAGTGACGGTATTATTGAATCCAATGGAGAATATGCAAACAAAGAATTATGGGTAAAATACCTGTTAGAGGACATACAAACAGAGCAAGCACAAAAAATAGCAGACATTATATTAGGAGAAGCTATTGATAACAATTATGGAATGGCAAAAGATGATATGACAGTTATTGTAATGCGACTTACCAAAAACAACTAAAAAATACCGTAAATAGTGTAAAATACTTAAAAGTGTTACACCTATTTACGGTATTTTTGGTTCTTCTTTATCTTTTTAAATAAATAATAGCATGTAATGCTGTCAAATCAGTAGATTTAATTGTGACAATATAAAAATCATCACTTTCCTTTTTTACGAGTACAGCATAATCTTCGCCTAATACGGTAGAATTTTTATACATAATTTCTATACCACTAAAATCGTTAGGAAAAATAGTTTCTTCTGGCAATACTTCATAAGCAAATTTCAAATAAGAAATGTTATTTACATGATGGTTGGTATCAATATCACGTCTAAAAACAGGAAAATCCTTACGGAAATCGTAAGAGTCCGGTTCTTTTAGTTTTTCTTCTATAGAAGGAAAAACGGAGACTTGTTCTAAGCTATACAGATCTATAAAACGTTCTAAATTTCTTTCCATACGATTGGTACGGATATTAAATAAAATCCACTTAGAAGTAGCCTGTGCAAGTAACTGATGATTTTCATCATATACCTCAAAATCACGAAATGTATGAATTTTTTCTACTCTACTACACCATGTTTTTACAGAAATAGTGCTATTCCAAGCAGGTCTTGCAAATACTTCAAGTTTCCAATTTATTAAAATCCAAGTAAAACCAGTATTAGCAGTATCATGAAAGCCCATATGAACAGCATCAGAGTGGAGAGCTCCTGCCTCTTGTAAATACTTAAGTATAGCACTATTGGTAAAATTACCATTAGCATCAAAATCTGTTAATTCTGTACGAAATGTATAATTCATAAAAGCCATATTTTTAACCTTCTTTCTCTAACTATGTAGTTTACTATAATTTTTGAGGTTTGTAAAGTAAAAAATTGGAATTCATAAATTAAGCCAAGCATCTTGTAATTTAGTAGTAAAATATGGTATAGTAAGTAGGAATAGAAAACCACTGGGAGGTAAAAATGAGTAGAGGAAAAAGATATGATGGGGAGAAAAAACTAAACCTAAAAAAAGTTTTTGCAGTTATATTAGTTTTCATAGTTCTCATTATGTTTGTTATTGTCATCCAAAAATTATTAACAGCAAAACCAGCAGCCACTTCTGACAAAGTTTCAGAGCTTAATTATTATGCTGTGTACACAAAAGATAAATGGGGTGTAATTGATGGAAGCGGAAAAACCATCATAGAACCAACTTACGAAGAAATGATTGTGATTCCAGATAGTACAAAACCAGTCTTTTTATGCACAGAACAAGTAGACTATCAAGCAGGAACCTACCATACTAAAGTATTAAATGAAAAAAATGAAGAAATTATAAACGGATACGACCAAGTAGAAAGTATTCAAAATTACGATGCAAGTAATAACATGTGGTACGAAAAAAACGTGCTACGTGTCAAAAAAGGAGATAAATACGGACTAGTTGATTTTACCGGAAAAACTCTTCTTGCCTACGAATACGATTTTATAGAAGCACTAAAAGGAACATCCAATAGTTTACTAACACAAAAGGATGGAAAATATGGATTAGTAGATAATACTGGAAAGGTAATTATACCAAATGAATACAAGCAAATACTAGCCATAAGCGATAAATATGAAAATGGCTATATTGTAGTAAATGATGAAAACAAATATGGTATTATTGGATATAACACTAAAACAGTAATAGAACCACGATATGACGAAATTAAACCAATCTATGGAAATAATTTATATGTAGTAAAAGAAGGAGATACTTGGAAAATTGCAAATGCAGAAAATCCATTATTTGATTTAGGACAAAACGAAGTACAAGAAATAAACAGCGGAAATATCATTATTTCTAATACAGACGGATATGGTATTATCAATTCCTCAGGAGAAGAAGTAATTCCAGCAACATATCAAGACTTAAGCTACGCATTTGGAGAATACTATATTGCAAAAAAAGACGATAAATATGGAATAATCAACCTAAAAAAAGAAACCAAAGTAGACTTTACTTATACTAGTCTAGTATATCGTAAAGACGAAGACTTCTTAGAAGGATCTAAAGATGATATAACATCAGATTTATTAAACCATGACTTTGAAATAAAAGTAACAGGTATTTTATCTGAGGTAAACACAGAAAGAGGATATTTAAAAGTACGAGTAGGAGACGAATACCAATACTATAACTTCAAATTTGAACCAAAACAAAGTACAGAAGTTTATCCAGAAAACACATTATTCCTAAGCAAAAAAGACGGGAAATATGGCTATGTAGATAAAAATGGAGTTGTAGTAGTAAACTATATTTACGAAGATGCCATGGAACAAAACAAATACGGCTTTGCTGCAGTAAAAAAAGACGGAAAATGGGGAGCAATTGACAAAGAAGGAAAAGAAGTAGCACCACTTACCCACTCCATGGAAAACAATCTCATCATAGACTTTATTGGAAAATACCATTTAGCAGAAGACATTAACGCAAATTATTATACCGATGCGGAATAAAAAATAGAAAAAATAGGAACCAATGTAGGGTTCTTATTTTTTAAATTAGATGAGGAAATATAGTAAAATTGTACATATATTTCCTGTGCAATAAGATTGACAAAACCAAGAAAAACGACTTTAATAATATTAAATATTAAAATGGTCGAAAGAAGGCAAAAAGATGAAATATATAAAAAGACATGCCGAAGAAGTAATACAAAAAGAAGAAAAAATGTTTAAAGCTAGAAAAATTTTATCAGAACTATTGGCAGAAAAAAAGATACGTGATACAATACAAAAAGAAAAACAATAGAAAAAAGAGGAATGAAACATGGAACTAAAGATTAGGTATCAATATACGAACTTTGTTTATCCCTATGTAATACAAGGAAAAAGTATTACTGGGTATTTAGAAAAACTATTAACTAACCCAAAGTGTAAAATTCGTTTTTTTGAAAAAGAAAAAGATTATGAGCTGTATTCGTATTTTCTTCCTGTGGTAAGAGAATACCTTTTTTGGACTTTTTCTTTTAACAGCAGTAAAAGAAAAGAGTTTGAAGCACTAGATAATAAAATGAAAGCCGTTATTTTAGCAAAACATCCTTGCACGATTTTTGAATATGAAGTTGGAAATAAAATGCAAGGAAAATTAGGAGAAAAAAATGGCATTTTCTTTCATATACAAAAAATAGAAATTATCTGTTTCTCTACAGGAATTTGCTTTTTAACCTTCAAAACCAATGTAGAAGAAACAAGCGACTTTGCCGATGTTCTTAATTTTAACTATAAATTTCGAGATATTCACTCCGAGCTTACGGCACTAAAAGAATATGAAAATATCAATATTCAAACGGATGCTTTTCAAGACAGAAAAGAACTGCAAGAATTTATTTACGATATTTGCGGAGAAAATAAAAGTGCAAAAGATTTAAACATAGATGTAGATAGATTTTTAACCTATACCTATACTTGTCTAGAACCAGAAAATTGGAACGAAAAAAATAACTTTGAAGAAATACGTTATCCTTTCTTAAAATATACTCATGTACTGCCAAACCAGTACCAAACCGATTTTAACGTAGCAAGCATGCAAAGAAATTATCAAGAATTGGATTCTTTTAAGTATCTAAGGATTGGTTTTACCAAAGTGGGAACGGCTCTGCTTACTTCTGCAATGGATACAAACAATTACACGAAATTGCCATTTGCCTATGAAAATGAGTATTTCTACACCTATATCTTGCTATTATACAAAAAATTATATTTAAAAAAATTAAATTTAGATTTTCAAACAGAAAAATGGATAGAAAGGCCAAGACAAAACTTTGTATCCTTTACACAAGAAATCTGGATTCAAGAGATTACCAATGATGAATTTGGCTCTAGCATGCAAAAAAAATGGGAGGATGTGTTAGAACTAGAAAATCATTACAAAGAAGTAAAAAATAAATATGATATTGTCTATAAAGATTCCAATGTAAACAAGACAAGTAAGACAAATATTATTGTAACGATAGTTCTTCTCTTATTACTTATTTTAAATATTATTCATTTCCTAGGATTATAATAGGGAGGAAAGAAAAATGAAAATTTTTTGTGGTACCGATATTATTGAAGTAGAAAGAATACAAGAAGCTATAGAAGGAGAAAAAGAAAAATTTCTAGAACGTGTTTTTACAGCATCAGAAATAGAATATTGTGAAAAAAAGAAGGCAGTAAAATATCAGCACTATGCAGGAAGATTTGCAGCAAAAGAAGCGGTTTTTAAAGCAATTTCGCCATGCCTTGAACATAAATATGATATTAGCTGGAAAAACATTGAAATAAAAAATGATTCTGAAGGAAGACCTTTTGTTAACTTAATAGGAACTTTTGCTCAAAACATAGAGAGTATTGATGTTAGTATTTCTCATGTTAAACAAATGGCAACAGCAAGTTGTATTATTTGCGTAAAATAGGAGGAAGTATGGAATTTTTTGATTCACACTCACACTATAATGATGAAAAATTTGACCAAGATAGAGAAGCAATTATTGAGGAAACCTATCAAGCAGGAATTACTAAATGGATTTGTGCAGGTTACAATATTTCTTCTTCCCAAAAAGCAGTAGAGCTTGCAACAAACTATCCTTTTATTTATGCTATTGCAGGAATATCTCCCAATGATATTACCCAAAAAGAAAAGATAGAAAAAGAAATAGAAAAAATAGAGGAAATAGCAAAACATCCTAAAGTAGTAGCCATTGGAGAAATAGGACTAGACTATTACTGGAACAAAGACAATAAAGATTTGCAAAAAGAATATTTTCGTAAACAAATAGAGCTAGCAAATAAAATGGACCTGCCAATTGTTATTCATTCCCGAGATGCTTCCATAGACACCATAGCCATGTTAAAAGAAAATCCTCCAAAGAAAAAAGGAGTTCTTCATTGTGTACAACTAAACCAAGAATTAATTAAACAAGCGATAAACTTGGGATTTTACCTATCCTTTGCAGGACCAATTACTTTTAAAAATGCAAAAAATGTATCAGAAATACTAAAACTAGTTCCACTAGAAAAGATACTAATTGAAACGGATAGCCCATATCTTACACCAGAGCCCAATAGAGGTAAACGAAATGATAGTAGAAATGTAATCTATGTGGCACAAAAAATTGCAGAGGTAAAACAAAAAAGTTTAGAAGAAATCGCTACAAGCACTTACCAGAACGCAAAGAAAATATTTGCAATAAAATAGTCATATTTTTAGTACAAGCCGAATATACATATATAAAGAGCTTCGGGGCATTTAGAGCAAAATTTGACAGATGTCCCAAAAAATAGTATAATAGTATTGTTGCTTTTATAAGGAGGAATTAAAAAGTATGAAAAAAGATGGCAAGGCGTCGATTTCACTTATTAAATTCGTTGTTATTAGTATTATTCTATTTATAGTATTCTCCGGAATTGGAGTAATGGCAGTAAACACCAGTTTAAGCAATGTAAAAATTGTACTAGCCAATGGCTATGAAATGGATACCGTAACAGCAAAAACAAAAGTAGCAGACATTTTAAATGATGCCCATATCACCTTAACAGAAGAAGAAAAAGTTGTACCAGGCTTAGAGGAAGAAATATCAGATAATAAAACAATTAAAATTACGAAACAAGAAGAAATCCTTCCAGAAGAAGTACAGCCAGCAGAAGAAAATACAGTTAGCATGGATGAACTTTTAAAAGAATATGCACCAATCACAGAAAAAATTATTACCGAACAAATAGAAATACCTTTTGAAACAATTACAAAAGATATTTCCGATGGTGGGAATAAACAAAATAAAGTAATTCAAGAAGGTCAAAACGGATTAAAAGAAGTAACCTATCAAGTAAAATATCAAAATGATGTAGAAATAGAAAGAATAGAGTTGTCTTCTACTGTAATAAAAGAACCGGTAAATAAAATTGTACAAATACAAACACAGGTAACATCAAGAGCAAGTACAGCGGTTTCCTATGGAAATGGTAGATGGAGTTACTCTGCAAAAGAGTTAGACTTATTATGTGCTATTACCGCACAAGAATGTAGTTCTAGTTACGAAGGTGCACTAGCTGTTATAACCTGTGCATGTAACAGAGCAGAAAGTAGTAAATGGAGAAGCAAAGGTACCGATCCATTAAGTCAATATAAAGCAAAAGGACAATTTTGTTATTCTATCGATAGTAACTGGAAAAAACGATTAAATGGTAATTACACAGCAGCAGTAAAACAAGCAGTATTAGACGCTTTAAACGGAAAAAGAAACCATAATTACTTATCTTTCCGTTCTGCAAGAAGCTATTCTGGTGGAGTAAATATCGGAGGAAATGCTTATTTTAATCCAATGTAACAAAAAATAAAGTAACAGCGTCCCTTAAAAAAGGGGACGCTTTCTTCAAAAATAGGAAAAGGAGCAACAAAAATGAAACTAATATCATGGAATGTAAACGGAATACGAGCAGCAATAGGAAAAGGATTTGCTAGTTTTTTTGAACAGGTAAATGCCGATATTTTTTGTATTCAAGAAACCAAAATGCAAGAAGGACAAATAGACTTAAATTACGCAGGCTATACCACTTACTTAAATAGTGCCATCAAAAAAGGATATTCTGGAACAGCAATTTTTACCAAAGAAAAACCACTTTCTGTTACATATGGAATAGGAAAAGAAGAACACGATCAAGAGGGAAGAGTGATTACTGCAGAATACAAAGAATTTTACTTAGTAAATTGCTATACCCCAAATTCCAAAAGAAAATTAGAACGTTTAGACTACCGTATGGTATGGGAAGACGAAATGCGAAATTATTTAAAAAAACTAGATACCACAAAACCAGTAATACTATGTGGAGACTTAAATGTAGCACATGAAGAAATAGATATTAAAAACCCAAAAACCAATCACCACAATGCAGGCTTTACCGACGAAGAAAGAAACAAGATGACAGAACTATTAACTGCAGGCTTTACCGACTCATTCCGTCATTTATACCCTACCAAAACAGATTCTTATACTTGGTGGTCCTATATGCGTGATGCAAGAAGTAAAAATGTTGGTTGGAGAATTGACTATTTTATTGTGTCCAACCGTATCGCCCAAAATATACAAGAAGCCACTATCTATTCCGAAATTATGGGAAGTGACCACTGCCCAGTAGGATTAGAAATACAATTTTAGGAGGAGCAAGAGTGAAAAAGGAAAATAAATGGACCAAATGGTTATACTATTTTTCGCTTGCAGTATGTGTAGTAGTAGTATATAAAACACTGGATAGTTTTCCTGCAATATTAGGATGGTTTCGTACTTTATTAGATGTATTAATGCCGTTTATCCTAGGTGTTTTAATAGCCTATTTATTCTATCTACCATGTAAAACACTAGAAACATGGTATCAAAAAAGAAAAGCAAAGCTATTGCAAAAAAAAGCAAGAATATTTTCTATTATAACTGTATATGTAATTGCAATTATAGCCATTATTTTAGTATGTAATTTTGTATTACCAGCCGTAATGCAAAGTATTGTAGACCTAGCTAATCAATTACCAGGCTATTACCAATCTGCAATAGATGCTTTGCAAAACCTACCAGAAGATAATATATTACATAAATTAGATATTGCATCTATTTTAGATGAGGTAGAAGGAATGGACTTAAAACAATTTTTCCGCATAGAAACCATTACCGGTTATTTAAAAAGTGCAGTAGATTTTGTTTCTGGAATATTTGGATTATTTGTGGCCATTGTAACTTCTATTTATTTACTATATGAAAGAAATCAAATATTACAATTTGCAAAAAAAGTATGCCATGCTATTTTTAAAACAGCAACCTACCAAAGAATAGGAAAATATTTTTCTAAAACCAACGAAATCTTTTTACGTTTTATTTCTAGTCAATTTTTAGATGCTATTATTATAGGAATATTAGTATCTATTGCAATGCTACTGTTAAACGTAAAATACGCCGTATTACTTGGTTTTTTAATAGGACTATCCAACATGATACCATATTGGGGAGCAATAATTGGAGTAGGAATTTCTATTATTATTACCATCTTTACAGGAGGAATTGGTCAGGCAATATGGATGGGAATTATCGTAATTATTTTACAACAAATAGATGCCAATATTATTAATCCAAAGATAGTAGGAAGTTCCTTAAAAATTAGTCCACTCCTTGTTATCTTTGCTGTAACAGTAGGAGGAGCCTACTTTGGAATACTAGGAATGTTTTTAGCAGTACCAGTATTTACAGTAATAAAAATATTAGTAAGCGATTATGTAGAATATAAAAACAAAGAAAAAAGCAAAAAGGAACCAATTTAAGAAAATCTTAATGGTTTCTTTTCTTTTTTCTTAATAAATCTATGGTAAAAATAAGTAGGAAAAAAAGGGAAAAACATGATATAATAAAAAAAGAAAACAAATAAAAGGAGTAAAACTTATGTATACCATATTAGTATGTGATGATGATAAAGAAATTGTAAAAGCTATCGAGATATATCTTACCAAGGAAGGATATCACGTAGTAAAGGCCTATAACGGAAGAGAAGCATTAGATATTATTAATAAAGAAGAAGTACATCTTGTACTACTAGATATTATGATGCCAGAAATGGACGGCATGACAGCAGCAGCAAGAATACGAAAAGATAAGACAGTTCCTATTATTATGCTATCTGCCAAATCTGAAGACTATGACAAAATTATGGGATTAAACAATGGAGCAGACGATTATGTTACTAAACCATTTAACCCACTAGAATTAATAGCAAGAGTAAATTCACAAATCCGTAGATATACTTCTCTTGGCTCTATTCATCAAGAAAAAGAAAACGAAGAAAATGTTTATATAACAGGAGATTTAAAAATTAATGACAATACCAAACAAGTAACAGTAGAAGGAAAAGAAGTAAAACTGACACCAACGGAATATAACATTTTAAAATTCCTAACAAAAAATAAAGGAATTGTCTTTTCCATAGAGCAAATCTATGAAAACGTATGGGAAGACGAAGCCTATGGAGCAGAAAATATTATTGCTGTTCACATTAGACATATTAGAGAAAAAATAGAAATTAATCCAAGAGAACCAAAATACTTAAAAGTAATATGGGGCATTGGATATAAAATAGAAAAATTATAGGAGGATTGATTCCATTCATGGAAAAAAGAATAGAAAATTCTGCCATACTTAAGATAATAGCCTATATCTTATTATTTGTTTTTGTTATTTTAACAGGATATAGTGCATTAGGATATATTGCTTACAAAGAAATGCCAGAAATAGCTACTAATAAACCATATTACGAAACACAAGCCTTTGCAGATACCTTTGAAACACATATTGCTATCAATATGAGTAGGTTAGATAGTTTTATACAAAATTACCAAGATTACCAAGAAGAAGTGCAAGCAGTAGACCAAGAAACTGTAAGCGAAAGTTCTGTATTAGAAGATTATACCTACTTTCATTCCCAAGAACAATCCTACTTAGAAAAAATACAAAATGGTGAAATTTTATACGAATCTCTATATTCTAACATGGGAGCAAGCTTTCGCTATCTCATTATTAAAGACAATTTAAAAATAACCAATATTGTGCAAACAGGAGATACCGACACAGTAGAAAAACTAATACAAACCATTAGGAAAGACAGCTATCATTGGAGCTATGTCAAAGGAGAAGTAGGAACTAATATTGCAAATTTAGAAAAAGACAAGGTTATTTATGACCCGCAAATAGAAGATATTATAGAAGGAGACTACGAAGTTTATTTCTCTTACCAACCAAATACAACAGAATATACAGCTTTTGAGAGAAATAATGCCATCTATGAGCTGATACAAAAACATTATATTGGCTACGAAATGCTTCCTTTATATGCTTTTTTAAGTATTATTCTTTTCGTTTACCTTACTGTTAGTATGGGACATTCTAGAAAAAAGGAAGAAATATATTGTAACTTTATAGACCGAATCCCATTAGAAATACTTCTTTTCCTTAGTGGAATGGCTGTTTCGTTTGAAGTACTAGGTTTATATGTTATGTTTATTGATATTTCACAAATCATGTACGAAAGAATAACTATACCATTTATTAGCATTTTATCTATCATTGCCATGATTTACATTACTATCATGATTACCTATTCTAGTATGATACGTAGAATAAAAGCAAAAATATTCTGGAAAAACACAATAGTATATAAATGTTGGGCTTTCTTAAAAAGAGTAATATGGGGCAATATAACCAAATTTATGGGTAGATTATCTGCTAATTGGAGACTAAGTATTTACTATTTTGGATTTTGCATTATATCTGTTATTTTATTCTTACTAGCACTAGATAATGGATTTTGCGTATTTCTACTCCTAGTATGGGGTATATGGGTATTTATGAAGATAACAGACCACTTAAAACAATTAAAAAAAATACGCGACATGATTAACCATATCTACGACGGCAAAACAGACTTCTTGTTAAACGAAGAGGAATTTAAAGGAAACCTAAGAAATGTTGCAAAATACTTAAATGACATTGCAGGCGGATTCTCCAATGCCATAGAAGAAAACCTAAAAAGTGAAAGAATGAAAACAGAATTAATAACCAATGTATCCCATGACTTAAAAACACCACTTACTTCTATTATCAATTACGTAGACTTATTAAAAGCAGAAAATATAGAAAACGAAAAAGCAAAAGAATATATAGAAGTATTAGATAACAAATCACAAAGACTAAAAAAACTAACCGAAGACTTAGTAGAAGCTTCTAAAGCATCTTCTGGAAATATTAAACTGACCATGGAAAAACTAAAAGTAAAAGAACTCATTCATCAAGTAACAGGAGAGTTTGAAGATAAATTTGAAGCAAGAAAATTAGAAACCATTTTAAGTTACCCAGAAGAAAACGTACTCATTTTAGCCGATAGTAGATACCTATATCGTGTATTAGAAAATATATACTCCAATATCGCAAAATACGCAAAAGAAGATACACGCGTATATGTAGACATTGTAAAAAATAACAAAAAAGTATTAATCGCCATCAAAAACATCTCCAAAGAGCAATTAAACATCTCAGCAGACGAACTAATGCAACGATTTGTAAGAGGAGATAGCTCCAGAAACACAGAAGGAAGCGGACTAGGCCTATCCATAGCCAAAAGCCTAACAGAACTGCAAGGAGGAAGCTTCGACATCTACCTAGACGGCGACCTATTTAAAGTAGTAATCGAATTCCCTATTGTGGAAGAATAACACAAAAGGGACGGGGAATTTTGGCAGAAAGAAAGAGGAAAACCATAATAATAGTTTTCCTCTTTCTTTTAACGTTTAATCGACTTCCTTTTTGCGGGAGTATTTGTACTGCCCAACGCACTTCCGTCCATTCCTCATGATACTCTCTCTGATAGATGAAGTTTTACTAGTAGTCATAAACAACGTCCTTTCTTTCACTAAAGATGTAAAAATAATGAGTCCTAAGACATCACGTCCAGTATAACATAAAATAGCAAGAAAAGTCAATGCATTATGTGAATTTGACAGTGCTTTGTCTTTTACAATTTACAAACAAAATAAATCCATACACATTAGCCCCATAATCTACCCAAAAACCACAAAATATGCTATAATATTTCTAGCAGTACATACTGTAATTCTATCAAGGAGTGGTCTTATGAACAAGCAGTCTACCGTATATTCTACTCTACCTTCTCACAATGTGTATGTAAAAGCATATGTACAAATGCGAGAAAAACAGCGGAGAATAAAGGAGGCAAGAGAAAGCAAGTAAAAAGACCCAAAAAAGGCCCTAGGGAGAAATTCCTTAGGCCTTTTTCCATGAAAATGAAAAAAGTCACTGGATAGTCACTTTATCACCATATAATCTATACCAGGAGGGAAAGAGAATGGAAATTTTAAGAGTAGAAGATTTATGCAAAACATATGGAAAGGGAGAAACAGAGGTAAAAGCACTAAATCATGTTTCCTTTTCCGTAGAAAAGGGAGAGTTTGTAGCAATTATTGGGGCTTCTGGTTCTGGAAAGTCTACCTTGCTTCATATTTTAGGGGGAGTAGATAGACCAAATTCTGGTAAAGTATATATTGATGGAACAGATATCTATTCGCTAAATAACGACGAGTTAGCCATTTTTAGAAGAAGGCAAATTGGCCTTATTTATCAGTTTTATAACTTAATTCCTATTTTAAACGTAGAAGAAAACATCTCACTTCCAGTATTGCTAGATGGAAAAGAAGTGGATGCTGGACGTTTAAATGAAATTGTAGATACTTTAGGGCTAAGAGATAGGGTAAAACATTTGCCAAACCAATTATCGGGAGGGCAACAACAGCGTGTGTCTATTGGTAGAAGTTTAATGAATACCCCTGCTATTATTTTAGCAGATGAGCCAACAGGAAATTTGGATAGTAAAAATTCTAAAGAAATCTTAGAGCTACTTAAATTTTCCAACAAAAAATATAATCAGACCATTATTATGATTACCCATGACCAAGAGTTAGCATTAGAAGCGGATAGAATTCTTACCATTGATGATGGCTGTATTGTAAAAAATGAGAAAATAAGATAGTAGGTGAGACCATGAATATTTTAAAAAAGTTAACCTTAAAGTATTTAAAGCAAAATAAAAAAAGAACCATTGTAACCATTATTGGTATTATTCTATCTGGTGCCATGATATCTGCAGTTGCAACACTAGCGGTAAGTTTTCAGCAGTTTATGCTAAAAGTAGAAATTGCAAACTCTGGAAATTGGGAAGCAATGTATGAAAATGTAGAGCAAGATAAAGTAAAGTATTTAGAAGATAATGTTAAGTTTTCCGAAGTAATGAAAATGCTACAAATAGGCATGGCACAAAACCCTTATTCGGATGAACATTTTTTATATATCAAAGCCTATGATGAAAAAGCTTTAGAAAACATGGCACTTACCGTAGAAAGAGGAAGACTGCCACAAAATAACAAAGAAATATGCATAAGTGCTAGCTTTTTTGACGGAAACGATAACGAACCCAAAATAGGAGATACTATTACCTTATCAATGGGAAATAGAATAAGTAGTGATGGCTATGAACTAATTTCTGCTCCAGAAGAAGAAGGGGAAACATTTAACGTAACAGGACAAAAGACTTACACAATATGTGGAATTATTTCAAGACCAGATTTTGAAAAATCCTCTGATCCATTTAATGGAGGAGTAACCCTGCTAGATAGCAGTGACATTTCCGAAAATAGTAAATGGGATGTAGCAGTAAATGTAAAAAGGGTACATAGCATCTATGAAGATAGCGAAGAAATAGCCGAAAATTTAGGGTTATATCCTGACACAAATGCAGAAGAAAACGTATATCCTATTACCTATAATACTTCTGTATTATTGTACAAAGGAGTAAATGGAACCAATGGTTTTAATGAAATGTTATATTCTGTATGTGGTATTTTAATTCTTATTATCATGGTAGGTTCTATTATGGTAATTTATAATAGTTTTGCTATATCGGTACAAGAAAGAAAAAAACAATTTGGAATGCTTTCTTCCGTAGGAGCAACCAAAAAACAAATACAAAAATCAGTACTATATGAAGGATTTGTCCTTGGCTGTATCGGAATTCCTATTGGTATTCTAGCCGGAATAGGTGGAATTGGAATTACAATTCGTATTGTAGGAGAATTACTAAAATCCATTATTAACCAAGGCAACTGGACACTAGAATTAGTAATATCTTGGCCTACTATTGTTATTGCTATTATTCTAATGGCACTTACCATCTACTTTTCTGTACGCTTGCCAGCAAAACGAGCAAGTAAAATTACGCCAATAGAAGCGATTAGACAAACAGACGACATTAAAGAAGTAAATCGTAAAAAAATACAAACACCAAAATGGATTCGAAAAGTGTTTGGCATAGAAGGAGAACTAGCCCTTAAAAATCTAAAAAGAAGCAGAAAACGTTATCGTACAACCGTTATTTCTTTAATTATTAGTATTGTCCTTTATGTCTCTGTAAGCGGATTTGTAGGCTACTTATTTACCGGATTTAACAGTATGTACGTAAATCCAGAATATGACTATATTATTCCATACAGTTTATATTCCGATGCCGATACCGTAGAAAAAGAACAAATCCAAAATTTTGAACAAGAAATAAAGCAAACAGAGCGAATAGAAAAAATAAGCTATTTATATAAATACATTACAACTGCTACCATACCAAAAGAAAAAATAGACCCACGTTTACAAGAAGAATTTTCTAATGATGCAAATTTCTTTTCTCCACCCAAAATGAAGACGGTTCTTATCAAATATCTATTAATATCATAGGATTAAACCAAGAAGAATGGAGTCAATACCAAAAAGAAATAGGTGCAGAAGACATAAAAGAGGAAGAATTTATTTTGCCAAATTATCGTAACTTCCTTACAATTTTAAACATGGAAACAGACTTAACCACCTATCAAGAAGGAGAAAGTATTCTTACCAATAATTTTGCAGATGGACACGAGGAACAAATGAAAATTGGAAAAGTGACAGAAAAAATGCCATGGGCAATATCCGATATGCAAACAAACCTAGTTCTTATTACAACACAAGAAAATCTGCTTAGGATGGTACAAACAGAAGAAGTACTTTCTAGACAAATCTATGTAAAAATGGAAGAAGAGGCATTAGAAAATAGAGTGATAGAAGAAAAAGTAGAAGAAGCAAAAGCAAACTATTCTGATATAGATATTTCTGTAGTAAATCTTGCAGAAGATGCTATAGCAAACCGTAATTTATCTACCATCTTTAACATCTTCCTATATGGATTTATTGTACTCATTTCCCTAATTGGAATTGCCAACATCTTTAACACCATTTCTACCAACATCAACCTAAGAAGAAGAGAATTTGCAAACTTAAAATCCATCGGAATGACAGACAAAAGCTTCCGAAGAATGTTAAACCTAGAATGTTTCTTTTATGGAACAAAAGCACTTTTATACGGTGTACCAATAGGAGTCTTCCTATGTTTCCTAATTAACCAAGGATTTGGAAATATGATAGAATTTATCTTTACACTCCCATGGCAAAGTATCCTAATTTCCACTATTGCCGTATACACCGTAGTATTTGTAACCATGTTATATGCAAGTAGTAAAGTCAAAAAAGAAAACATAATAGATGTCTTAAGAAACGACAATATTTAAAACAACAAAACAACACAAGGGACGGGGGATTTTGGCAGAAACCATAACAAATACAACAAAAATTCTGCCAAAATTCCCCGTCCCTCTTGTATTGACGAGGTTTGGTAGTTATAGTATACTAAACCCAAAAGGAGAAAAAGCATGATAAATCTATTGTTAGTAGAAGATAATGAAACCATTATCACAGGATTAACCTATGCACTTTCACAGGAAAGTTTTGAGGTGGATGTTGCTAGGACTGCCTATGAGACGAGGCAAAAGTTGCAAAGGCAATCTTATGACTTACTTATTTTAGATGTTTCGCTTCCAGATGGGGATGGTTTTGAAATATGCAAAGAAGTAAAGAAAAAGGATATAGAACTTCCTATTATTTTTTTAACAGCAAAGGACGAGGAAAAAGATGTGGTATTAGGCCTAGAAATAGGAGCAGATGATTATGTTATTAAACCATTTCGTACCAAAGAACTTATTTCTAGAATTCGTACAGTGTTAAGAAGGTATCATAAAAAGGAAGAAAAAAGCACTATACAAATAAAAGATGTTACCATAGACCTTGCAAAAGCAGAAGTATACAAAGGAAAGAGTCAAGTGATTCTAACAGCATTGGAATATAAAATATTGGTAATGCTCTTCCAAAATCAAAATCGACTCATTACAAGAGAACAACTATTAGATAAAATATGGGATGTTGCCGGAAATTTTGTAAATGATAATACGTTAACAGTATATATTAAAAGGATTCGTGAAAAAATAGAAAACAACCCTGCAGAGCCAGAAATTATTAAAACTATTCGAGGAATAGGATATAAGGTGGGCGAGTAAAATGAAGCTATTGGCGCAAGAAAAAATAAGAAAGCTACTGCTGGTATGTAGTATTTTAGTAGGAACAGTAGTAATACTAGTTATGATTTCCTTACAACTGCAAAGTAAAGAATTCCATAGAGAAACAAACAAGATTCTTGCAGGTATAGTAGGAAGTCTGATAGAAAAATATCCAGAAGCGGAGCAAGATATCATAAAACAGTTATCCACCATACAAGAACAAACTGTGGAAGATGGGATGCAAATTTTGCAAAAATATGGAATAAATGTCGAAGAAATAGTACCTGCTACAAATTTAGAGCAAGTACATCAAAAAAGTATGCGAATAATGCTTTTATGGATTGTCCTTTTAGGTATTTTGCTAATTAGTTGTTTTGCTATTTATTTGTATCGTAGAGAGAAAAAAATAAGAGCCATTACCGAATATTTAAAAGAAATAGAAAAACAGCAATACTCCTTAAAAATTCAAGAAAACGAAGAAGGAGAATTAAGCTATCTGCAAAACGAAATCTACAAAATTACAGTAATGTTAAAAGAAAGTGCACAAAAGCTTTCACAAGATAAAAAATACTTATCCAATGCACTTTCCGATATTTCCCATCAAATTAAAACACCACTGACTTCTATTTCTGTTTTACTAGATATTTTAAAAGAAAACACCAATCTTCCAGAAGAAAAAAGACAAGAATTTTTATTTGAAATATCCAGACAAATAGAATGGATTCATTGGCTAGTAATTTCTCTTTTGAAATTATCCAAATTTGATGCAGGAACAGTAGAACTAAAAAAGGAAACAATTTTGATTCAAAACCTAATAAAAGAAGTAATACAAAACTTGAGTATTCCATTAGAAATAAAAAATCAAACCATCCAAATGCAAGGAGACCCAAGCTCAAGTTTTATAGGTGATTTTCATTGGACAGCAGAGGCTATTATTAATATTATCAAAAATTGTATGGAGCATACCGAAGAAGGAAAAACCATACAAGTAAGTTTTAAAGAAAATGCACTGTTTACCCAAATAATTATAAAAGACTCTGGAGAAGGAATAGCAAAAGAAGATTTACCCTATATTTTTCAGCGCTTTTATAAAGGAAAAAACGCAGGTAAAGATAGTTTTGGAATAGGATTAGCACTAGCAAAAGCCATTATTCAAAATCAAGGAGGAGACATCAGTGTAAAAAGCAAAAAAGGAGAAGGTACCACCTTTTTTGTTACCATTTATAAAGGGATTCATTAAAAACAAAAACGAGTAGAAATTTTCTTTCTACTCATTTTTCTTTTTACTCCACAATAGGGCTTGGTGTATTCAATGCTTCATCTGCCTCTTCTTGAGAAATATAGTTATATTTTACCATAGAGCTTAATACTTTTTGTTGCCTTTTGGTAGCTAAATCTATGTTAGACCTTGGAGAATAATAATAAGGAGAATTTGGCACACCTGCAAGTAAGCTAGCGTCATACAAAGTCATTTCCATTGGGTCTTTTCCTAAGTAACCATTGCATGCTTCTTTAATTCCGGTATATCCATACCCAAAGTAACTATTATTCACATAAATTTCTAAAATCTCATCCTTATCATACATACTTTCTAGTTTAAATGCCATAAAAATTTCTGCTATTTTACGTACCATACTTTCATCTTGTGTAAAGAAAATATTTTTTGCAATTTGCTGTGTAATAGTACTTCCACCTTCCACAAAATCAAAATTTTTAATATTGGTTACAATAGCTCTTCCAATAGCAATAATATCAATAGCACCGTGGTTATAAAAACGATGGTCTTCTACTGCAACAACAGCATTTAAATAACTTTGTGGAAGTTCTTCCAATGTCACATAATTTTCGGACTCCTGAATTTCTTTAATTTTTGCTGTAATATTCTCATCAGATGATTGCTCTCTATAGAACAAATATCCTTGAACGGTGAAAACAATACCAGTTACTAGGATAATGGCAAGGACAATCAAAACTATTCTTTTAAACCATTTCATATATTTTACCTCTCTTATACTATTTATTGTACACTATAATTCTAATTTTGAAAAGTGACTTATACGTGACTTTAATAATTTCTTAAGAGAAAAGTAAAAAATATTTTGTTTGCGAAAAAGAAAAGGATGTGGTATGATAACAAAAATAAAAAGGAGACAAAGAAAATGGAAATTGTAATAGGAAAAACCTCCGGATTTTGTTTTGGAGTAAAAAACGCAGTAAGCAAAACCATACAAGAATTAGAAACCACACCAAACCTATATTGTTTAGGAGAATTAATTCATAACAAAGAAGTAACAGATAAGTTAGAGCAAAAAGGGCTAACAATAGTAAACACAATAGAAGAAGTACCAGAAGGCGCAAGTTGTGTGATTCGTGCACATGGTATTACCAAACAGGAATATGAGGTGGCAAAAGAAAAGAAAATTTCTGTCATAGACTTAACCTGCCCTAAAGTGCTTTTAATACATCAAAAAATAGAACAATATGCGAAAAAAGGCTATACTATTTTGTTATACGGTAAAAAAGAACATCCAGAAACCAAAGGAAATGCAAGCTTTGGAGGAGAAAACTGCTATGTATTAGAAAAAAAAGAAGATGTAGACCAAGCCGTAAAACAAATACAAGAAAAAGGAAGTAAAAAAATTGCCATCTTATCACAAACAACCTTTGGTGTAGAAGAATTTCATACCTTCACAAACGAAATTCAAACCCAAATGCCAGATTCAGAAATTCTAGTAGAAAACACAATTTGTAATAGTACCAAACTAAGACAAAAAGAAGCAGAAGAAATAGCAAAAACAGTAGACACAATGCTTGTAATAGGAGGAAAACATAGTTCCAACACAAAGGAATTATACGAAGTAGCTAAAAAACAAAACACCAATACCATCCATATAGAAACAGCAGAAGAACTAAAAGATAAAGTATTTCCAAAAGAAAAAATAGGAATTATTGCAGGAGCCTCAACGCCACAATCTGCTATTAACAAAGTGGTAGAATGGTTACAAAACGGAACAGAATAAAATTATGGTAAACAAAACGAATAAACAATAGACTTCTTTGGCAAAATATGATATAATAGATATGTAGTGTTGTTAAAAGGAGAAAAACAATGTTAGATGAAAAAAAATTTGAATTTGATATAGCAAGTATAAAAAGAGAGCTAGAAATAGAAGATATGCATATTACAGAAGAGGATGTTAATTTATTAAAACGTTACATGGATGATGAAATTAACATGCCAGAATTAATTGAAATTATCAAAAATCAGCCAATAGGATAAATCGCTTTCTAAAAGCTGATTTTTTTCACATACCCAAAAGAAGAAAGGGGGAAAAAGAATGGATGAATTATACGAGGCAAGAAATTCCATTTATTGCTACCCAGGTACAGAAGTATTAAAAAACAAATTAAATATTCATAAAAGAGAAGATTTACTATTTTACGAAACCAAAATTACAGCAGCAAAATTATTAAGCCTTCGTAGAAAAGGGGTTACTGGTGATTTTTCTGTAAAACATTTAAAACAAATTCACTATACCCTTTTTGAAGATATTTACCCTTTTGCAGGAGAATTCCGAACAGAAAACATAGCAAAAGGCAGTTTCCGTTTTGCAGAATGGGAATATATTGAAGAGCAATGTAACATTTTATTAGAAAGACTGCAAAAAGAAAATACCTTGCAAGGTCTAAATAAAAGAGCTTTTGTAGGAAGGCTTAGTTTTTATATGGCAGAACTAAATGTATTGCATCCATTCCGTGAAGGTAATGGAAGAACCATTCGCGAATTTATTAGGCAATTGGCATTAAAAAATGGCTATACGCTAAACCTAACAAAAGTAGATGCCAAAACTATTTTAGAAGCATGCATGATATCTGTTGTAGATTTAAACCCACTAGAAGATTTACTAGAATATTGTATGGAATAAAAGGAAACTATACCCCCTTAAAGTAGACACAAAATAAAAAAATGTGTATACTTTAAGGGGGATTTTGATGACAAAAAGTGATACCATACCAAAAACAAAGAAAGAAGGAAAAACAATGCCAGAAACATTACAAATAAAAACAAAAATAGGAAACATAAGAATTGTAGCACAGGAAGGTAATATTATAGAAGTATCTTTTCTTCCAGAAGATACCATACTTTCCAAAACAGAAACGCAAAATCCAGTTTTACAAGAAGCAAAAAAACAGTTAATAGAATATATAGAAGGAAAAAGACAAGAATTTGATTTACCCCTGCATCCTGTAGGAACAGCCTTTAGACAAAAAGTGTGGAAGGAGTTACAAAAAATTCCGTATGGCGAAGTGCGTACCTACCAGCAAATAGCAATAGCCATAGGAAATCCAAAAGCCTGCAGAGCAGTAGGAATGGCAAACCACTGTAATAAAATTGGAATTATTATCCCATGCCATCGTGTAATAGGAAAAGATGGAACTTTAACCGGATATGCAGGAGGATTAGATAAAAAAGAGGTACTATTACAATTAGAAAAACAATATAAAGAAACCAGGAAAGAATAGTAGGATATATGGTCAGTTTTTCTTGTATCTATCCTTATGATATAGTATAATAGCACTATCTTAAAGAAAGAGAGGAAAAATAAATGGGGTTAGTTGTAAAAAATGTAAGCAAATTTTTTGGCGAAAAAACAGCAGTAGATAATATCTCCTTTGAAATTACAAAACCAGGAGTATTTGGACTGCTTGGTACCAATGGCGCCGGAAAAACGACTACCATTCGTATGATGCTAGGAATTATTAAAAAGTCCAAAGGAAGCATTACATGGAATGGAAAAGAAGTAGAGCAAAAAAATGTAAGATTTGGCTATTTGCCAGAAGAAAGAGGATTATATCCTAAAACCAAAATTTATGACCAATTGTTTTATTTTGCTACCTTAAAAGGAATGTCCAAACAAGAAGCCAATACAGCAATTGATTATTGGTTAAAACGACTAGAAGCAGAAGAATACAAAAATATGCTAGCAGAAAAACTTTCCAAAGGTAATCAACAAAAAATACAGTTTATTGCTTCTATTATTAACGAACCAGAACTTATTGTGCTAGATGAACCATTTAGTGGTTTAGACCCAGTAAACACCAAGCTATTAAAAGACGTTATCTTAGAACTAGTACAAAAAGGAAAGTACATCGTAATGTCTAGCCATCAAATGAGTTCGATAGAAGAATTTTGCACCGATTTAGTTATTTTAAACAGAGGTAAGACTGTTTTGCAAGGTAACTTAGAAGAAATAAAAAATTCTTACCAAGCAACTAGTGTAGATTTAACAACCAAACAAGAAGTAACAGAAATTATTAAACAAGTAAATTTACCAGTTTTATTTCAAAAAGACCATACCTATCAAATTCAAATTACAAGCGAGCAAGACGGATACCGCTTATTAGAAGCACTGCAACGAGCAAATGTTCCAATAACAAAATTTGAAATTAAAAAACCAAGTTTAAATGATATTTTTATTGAAAAGGTAGGTAAGTAACATGAAAGATATTATAACAGTTGCAAAATTTACAATAAAAGATATGATTACCAGAAAATCTTTTATTGTATCTAGTATTATTATACTAGCATTAATTGTAATAGGATTTAATATTCCTAATATTTTAAATTCCTTTGGAACAGAAGAAAGCACATTAAATAAAATGCTAATAGTAGATTCCGAAAATATTTTTAAAGGAAACTTAGAAGCATTAAACCAAATGCAATTAGGCTATGAATTTCAAATTCAAACACAAGAAATAACAGAAGAAGAAATAAAACAAAAAATTGCATCCGAAGAAGTAAATTCTGCTATTGTTCTATCTGCAGAAGGAGATAAATTACAAGCAGAATATATAGTAAAAGAATTAGGAATGGGTTCTACAATTCCTACTACCTGTGAAGAAGCACTATCTAGCATTTATCAAACCATGCAATTACAAGAATTAGGACTATCCCAAGCACAAATTCAAAGTCTGCATCCTAATTTTGAATGGGAAATAAAACAAGTAGAAAATAAAGAAGTAAAAGGTAATATTGTAGTAACCATGTTACTTTCTATTGTACTATTCTATGCAATTTACTTCTGCGCATACCAAGTATCTAGTTCTATTACGACAGAAAAAACATCTAAGATTATAGAAACATTAGTTACAACGACCAAACCAAGAACCATTATCTTAGGAAAAACCATAGGAATTGGTATTGTTGGTTTAATCCAAGTATGTGTTATCGTATTAGTAGCACTTGTAAGTGCAAAACTATTTTTACCAGAGGGAATGTTAGAGTCTGTATTAGATTTATCACAAATTACAGTAGGACTAGGCATTATTACTATTGTATACTTCTTATTAGGATATGGTGTATATTCTCTTTTATATGCTGTTACTGGCTCTACGGTAAGCAAACCAGAAGATATACAATCTGCCAATACACCAGTTGCTATTTTAGCAGTAATTGGATTTTACCTAGCTTACTTTACCATGATGAATCCAACAAGTAACTTAAATGTATTTGCTTCTATTTTCCCATTTTCATCACCATTTTGTATGCCATTTCGTGTGATGATGGGAGTAGCTATGCCATGGGAAATAGTAACTTCTATTATTGTACTTATTGTTTCTATGTTAATCATAGCAAAAATATCTATCAAAATATACTCTTCTGCTATTTTAAATACAGGAAGTAGAATTTCTTGGAAAGAGATGGTAAAAATTTATAAACAAAAAGATAATGACTAAAAACAAAAAAATAGTAGTGTTTCTACAAAAAAATAGTAGAAACACTACTATTTTTTTGTAACATATTTTTCAAAAGTTTCGTACATTTCTGGACGATATTTTTTTAGAGAAACAGGTCTCATAGTAGTATCTGTAAAACAATGCGTGGTCTCTCCCGTAAGCACTAATTCACCAGTATCTTTTTTGGTAATGCGATACGCAATTTTCATACGAACCCCATTGCACTCTACAATAGAAACTTCCACACAAATAATTTCCTCAAACTTAGCAGGAGACTTATACTGCACATTTACTCCCAAAACAGGAATCATGACACCTTGTTGTTCAATATAAGAATAAGGTAGTCCAATTTTTTCTAAATAAAAAATACGGGCCTCTTCCAAAAAGCGAATATAATTAGAATGATGCACAATTTGCATACCATCCAACTCATAATAGTTTACTTTTCTTTCATATACCATAAAAAAACCTCCTCGTACATACAACAGATAAAAGTATATCACAATTTTTTCCTTTTTACTACAAAAAAGTGATAGTTTAAACAGTAACCAAAAATTATGTAACCTGCATATAGTATAGTAAGACTGAAAAAAGGAGGAGAAAAGAATGTCCGAAATGTTAAGAGTAGAAAACATAACAAAAAAGTATCAGGCAAAAAATGGAGAAATAGAAGCATTAAAACCTATTCATTTTGCAATACAAGAAGGAGAATTTGTAAGTCTCATTGGTCCTAGTGGATGTGGTAAATCCACGCTTCTTTCTATTATAGCAGGATTAGAACCTAAAAATTCAGGAGAAATATTTATTGGGGGAGAAAAGGTACAAGGCATATCTCCTAAAATTGGGTATATGCTCCAAAAAGATAGTTTATTAGAATGGAGAACTATTTGGAATAATGTTACCTTTGGACTGGAAATAAGAGGGATTAAAACAAAGGAAAACGAAGCTTATGTAGAAGAATTGTTAAAAAAATATAAAATTAGTGAATTTAAAGATAAATATCCATCCCAGTTATCCGGAGGAATGAGGCAAAGAGTAGCATTAATTCGAACCTTAGCGGTAAAACCTAACATCCTACTCCTTGATGAAGCTTTTTCTGCATTAGATTATCAAACAAGAATTATGGTTACAAAAGATATTTATCACATCTTAAAAAATGAAAATAAGACCGTTTTAATGGTAACACATGATATTTCAGAAGCTATTAGTATGTCCGATAGAATTATTGTTTTAACGTCTAGACCAGCAAGTGTTAAAAAAATTCACACTATTGATTTTAAAATGCAAGACAGGGACCCACTAAACTGCAGACAAAGCCCATTATTTTCTGAATACTTTAATACCTTATGGAAGGAGCTGGAAGTACATGAATAAAGAAAATGTATCACAAGAAAGAAAAACTTACTTAAGAAAAATAAAAAATAGAAAAAGAAAAATTTTGTTAACACAAATAGCTATTGTAATTCTTTTTATCGCCCTTTGGGAAATATTAGCAGACTATGGAATTATTGATAGTTTTATTATGAGTCAGCCAAGTAGAATTTGGCATACCCTATTAGATTTATCTTCCAATGATTTACTAAGACACCTTGGCATAACTTGTTTAGAAACCATTATTGGATTTTTATCTGGAACCATTTTAGGAATTTTAATTGCCATTTTATTATGGTGGTCCGATTTTTTATCCAAGGTATCCGAACCTTTTTTAGTAGTTTTAAATAGCCTTCCTAAAGTAGCTCTAGGTCCAGTTATTATTATCTGGGTAGGCGCAGGAATGCCTGCTATTATTGTAATGGCACTATCTATTTCTCTTATTGTAACCATCTTAGAAAACCTAAACGGCTTTTTAGGAACCGATAAAGAAAAAATAAAAATGGCAAAGACATTTGGAGCTAGCAAATTTCAAATATTAACCAAAATTGTTATTCCATCTAATATTTCTACTTTTATCAATTCCTTAAAAGTAAACATAGGCTTATCCTTAGTAGGTGTTATCTCTGGAGAATTCTTAGTATCCAAAGGAGGACTTGGCTATTTAATTGTCTATGGAGGTCAAGTATTCCAATTAGATTTAGTAATGACAAGTGTTCTTATTTTAGGTATAGTAGCTGCTATTATGTATGAAAGCGTAGTATTGTTAGAAAAAAGAATACTAAAAAAGATAAAATAAAAGGAACCAAATAACAACAAAAAGAATAGGTTATGTTAAGAAAAAAGAAAGGAGAATGCAAGATGAAAAAATACGTTATTCTTGTAATTTGTATTCTTGTGGTTGTAGTACTAGGATTTTTTGGCTACCAAATGGTAAAACCAGAAACAACCGATACACAGCTTACAAAAGTAAGAGTCAATGAGGTAACACGCTCTATATTTTATGCACCACAATATGTTGCCTTAAACAAAGGATTTTTTAAAGAAGAAGGGTTAGATATTGAGTTTACAACAGCAGAAGGCTCTGACAAAGTTATGACTGCTATTCTATCTGGGCAAGCAGATATTGGCCTTGCAGGACCAGAAACCTCTATTTATGTATCCAACGAAGGAAAAGAAGATTACACACAAGTATTTGCCCAACTTACCAAAAGAGATGGTTCTTTTTTAGTAAGTAAGACAAAACAAGATAATTTTAGTTGGCAAAACCTAAAAGGAACCACTGTAATCCCAGGAAGAAAAGGTGGAGCACCATATATGACATTTGAGTATGTAGTAAAGAAAAACGGATTAGTTCCACAAAAAGATGTTATCTTAGATGATAGTATTAAATTTGACCTGATGGCAGGAGCATTTGCCGGAGGAGATGCAGAATATGTTACTTTATTTGAACCAACAGCAACCATGACAGAACAAGCAGGAAAAGGATACATTGTAGCATCTGTAGGAGAAGCAGCAGGAGAAATGCCTTTTACAGGTTATACCGCAAAGAAAAGTTATATAGAAAGTCATGAAGATATTATCCAAAAATTTACCAATGCCATCTATAAAGGACAGCAATATGTACAAGAACATACTGCAAGGGAAATTGCAGAATCTATTCAAGACTATTTCCCAAGTACAGACTTGGACCTACTTGAAACAGTTATTCAAAGATATAAAGATATTGATGTATGGAATGACACACCAATATTAAAAAAAGAAGCTTTTGATTTATTACAAAACGTTATGCAAGAAGCAGGCGAGTTAGAGCAAAGAGCTCCTTATGAAAAAGTAGTTAACAACAAATATGCAGAAAAAGCTGTACAAGAAAACTAAACACAAAAAAGCTATCGACAAAAATAACGTCGATAGCTTTTGCTAGTATGGTATGCCTGTAAATACTAGTGTTAGAAGATTTTGTTAGTATAGGATAATAGAAGATAGCGTTGTAATATAATTGTAATATAAATGTAACAATACTGCAATACAAAATCAAAAAAGCTACTAGTTTCAAGGGATACAGAAAGAAAAAAAAACAAAAATACAATAACTGGAATTCGTATAAAAAATAGTTTTAATAAGAATGGCAACAGTTTGAAGCATGTCTTTACATAAGTACTAAAGATTTGACATTACTTTTGGGGTGGGATAGGATAAGTTTGCAGTAAGGAAAACGGAGCAAACTTACTTGTCCGTAAGTAAATTAAGACTTTAAAAAAAGCCTAAAAAACCGCAGTATCCTTACAAAATCGCAAAAGTAAATTTAAAAATAGGGGGAATTAAAACATGCAAGTTATTAAAAGAGATGGTAGGGTGACAGAGTTCAACCCAGAAAGAATAGTAAAGGCAGTTAGTTTAGCAATGTCTCATACACCAGGGGGAGTAGACATTGAGCTTGCCAACAAAATTGCATTAAACGTACAAAAACAATTAGAAGACAAAATGCAAACAACAGTATACGAAATCCAAGATTTAGTAGAAAAAAGATTAATGGCTTCTTCTAGAAAAGAAGTAGCACAAGAATATATTACCTATCGCTATAACAGAGATGTAGCAAGAAAATCCAAAACAAAGGAAATGTTCCTAGAAATTATCGAAGCAAAAGCAAACGATGTAACAAGAGAAAATGCCAATATGAATACCGATACACCAGCTGGTATGATGATGAAATTTGCTTCTGAAACAACCAAACCATTTGTAGACGACTTTTTACTATCACCAGAAGCAAGAGAAGCATATCAACAAGGATATATTCATATTCATGACAAAGATTATTATCCAACCAAAAGTTTAACATGCTTGCAACACCCATTAGATAAAATATTAAAAAACGGATTTAGAGCAGGACATGGTGCCTCTAGACCTGCAAAAAGAATAGAAACAGCTTCTATTATTGGATGTATTTCTATGGAAACCGTACAAAACGAAATGCACGGTGGACAAGCTATTCCAGCATTTGATTTTTACCTAGCACCATATGTAAAACTAACCTTTATCGAAGAAATCAAAAAAATAGAAGAATTCTTAGGAAAAGACTTATCTAAATTATATGATTACCAACCAAAAGATTATCTAAAAAAAGAATTAGGAAACTTAGAAGGAGAAGAAAGATACATTCAAACAGCTATCAATAGCACAGTAGGAAGAGTACATCAAGCAATGGAAGCATTTATTCATAACATGAATACTATTCATTCTAGAGGAGGGAATCAAGTAGTATTTAGTTCTATCAACTATGGTACCGATACTTCCCCAGAAGGAAGATGTATTATAAGAGAAGTACTACTTTCTACCGAAAGAGGAGTAGGAAATGGCGAAACTCCAATTTTCCCAATTCAAATTTGGAAAAAGAAAAGAGGAGTAAACTACTTACCAGAAGATCCAAACTATGACCTATACAAATTAGCATGTAAAGTAACAGCAAAAAGATTTTTCCCAAACTTTATCAACTTAGATGCAAGCTTTAATAAACACGAAAAATGGAGAGCAGATGATCCAAATAGATACATGTACGAATGTGCAACAATGGGATGCAGAACCAGAGTATTTTCTAACAGACACGGAGAAAAAACATCTGTAGGAAGAGGAAACCTATCCTTTACTACGGTAAACATTGTACGTATTGCTATTGAATCTGCTTTAGAAGCACAAGAGCAATGTGATTTACACTTTGAACTTGGTCGTGGTAGCGAAGAAAAAATGACAGAAAAATACAAAAAGACCGTAAAAAATATCTTTAAGAAAAAACTAGAAAAATATACAGACATTGCAGCAAGACAATTATACGATAGATACAAATTCCAATGTACTGCTGTTGCAAAACAATTCCCAATGTTAATGTCTGGACTATGGCAAGGTAGCGAAGAATTAGGACCAAACGATACAGTAGAAAAAGTATTAAAACAAGGAACATTAGCTTTAGGATTTATTGGACTTGCAGAATGTTTAACAGTACTTACAGGAAAACATCATGGAGAATCTGAAGAAGCACAAAAACTAGGACTAGAAATAGTAGGACAAATTGATGAAGCATGTAAAAACTATTCTGAACGTTATGACCTAAATTATTCTTGCTTTGCAACTCCAGCAGAAGGATTATCAGGAAGATTTACGAAAATGGACCGTAAAAAATACGGTATTATCCTAGGAGTAACCGATAGAGATTATTATACAAACAGTAACCATGTTCCTGTATGGTACAAATGTACTGCAGAACACAAAGCAAAAATAGAAGCACCATATCATGCATTAACAGGAGCAGGACACATCTTCTATATCGAATTAGACGGAGATGCAACACATAACCCAGACACCATTGAAGCAGTTGTAGATTTAATGGATAAATACGACATGGGCTATGGTTCTGTAAACCATACAAGATCTAGATGTTTAGATTGTGGATTTGAAAATGCAGATGCAGACTTAAAAGAATGTCCAATGTGTGGAGGAACAAACATTGATACTATCCAAAGAATTACCGGTTACTTAGTAGGAACTACATCTCGTTGGAATAAAGGAAAACTAGCAGAACTACACGACAGAGTAACCCATAGTGGACTTGGAGAAATGAGTGAAAAATAAGAGGTGATAAAACATGAAAATGGCAGGATTTTATGATGAAAGTATTTCCAATGGACTAGGTTGGAGAGCAGTACTATTTGTAAGTGGATGTCCACATAACTGCCCAGGATGTCATAACAAAGAAGCACAAAACTTTAATTATGGAGAAGAATTTCACAAAGATGAAATCATCCAAAGAATAAAAGAAAACTCTATTTTAAAAGGAGTTACTATTAGTGGAGGAGAACCACTTTGCAAACAAAATATAGGAGAGGTACTAGACTTTATCCAAACAGTAAAAAAAGAAAAACCAGGATTTAATATTTGGTGTTATTCTGGCTATACCCTAGAAGAACTAGAAGCAAGAAACGATGCAGTAACCAACGAAGTATTAAAAGAAATTGATGTACTAGTAGATGGAGAATTTGTAGAAGCCAAAAAAGTTCCAGGACTAAAATTTAGAGGCTCTGCTAACCAAAGAATATTGGACATGCCAAAATGCATTCGTGAAAATAAAATAGTAGAAGTACCAGTTTAAAAAAAAGGATTCCCATAACGGGAATCCTTTTTAGATAGATACGTATGTTACTTGGAAAAAAAGATAGCTAAAAGGATAATAAGAACAATCATAATAACAATAGAATAATAAATAGCACAAACAGCTAATAATAAAGCAAGCCCTCCTGCAATACCAAGGGTGGTATCAATAAGAAGTGTTCTCCACATTAGCTTTTTGTCAGAGGAAATACAAAGCAAAATTCCAATAAAGGAAAATAGCAAGAAAAATCCTCCAAATGTATACGCATGTTTTTCAAAACCGCCATCTAAAAATCTCCGAAATAGGTCCATTTTAAAAGAACCTAGCGTACCATGTGAAAGCAAAAGTTCTAAAGAACAAAATACATCCATTAGCACTGCTCCGGAAAAGAATACACAAGGAGACATTCTTACAACATATCTTCGGAATGCATATACTCCTCCATAAATCCAAAAGATTAAAGCTAAAGATAGCATGCTTGGTAAAACCAGAGAAAATGCGTTTTCTGCTTCTAAATAAGATTTCAGTAAAAAGTATAACATGAAATTCATCCTCTCTTTTTGCTTACTCCCACTATCCTAAATCTCCTTTTTTCCATCTATCTATAGTATTATCAATAGCCATATTATACCATAAAAAAAGCAAGAAAGCAAAACTAAAGAATAATACAATTTGACAAATAAATATAAATAATATATATTAAATATGCCTTTCGCCAGAAGGTAGAAAGGAGGTCATTATGAAAGACTTGTTTTATGTGCTAGAACTTTTATTGATTTATTACATAATAAAGCAATCAAGTAAATAGCATGAAAAAAGACTAGGAAAAATGTTTAGCGACATTCCTAGTCTTTTTTATGCCATTATTACTTGACTTGTTTTGCAATTGCTAAATATATTGTAGCATTTATCTTAATATATGTCAAATCATATTTTGAAACGAGTAACAAAATTTTTACACAATTGCTTACCAAGTATTGACAATACCAGTAAAATTAATGTATAATGGAAAACGAAGTCGGATTAAACTTAAAAAATAATCCAATGAATCATCCCACACGAAGAGAGTGTAATACCGGAAGGAGGGGAAATTATGTCAGAAGTTAAAGTAAAAGATGGTAATATAGAAGATGCTTTAAAAAGATTTAAAAGACAATGTGCAAGAAATGGAGTACTTCAAGAAGTACGTAAAAGAGAACACTATGAAAAGCCAAGTGTAAAAAGAAAGAAAAAGTCAGAGGCTGCAAGAAAAAGAAAATTTTAATTTGTATAAAGGGGGCGTTTCCAAATAAAAAAGGAAAGCGCCTTTTTGTTTTATAGGAGGGATTTTTATGTTAAAAGAAACATTATTAGAAGACTTAAAAAGTGCAATGAAAGAAAAGGATACTGTTACCAAAAATACCATACAAATGGCAAGAGCTGCTATTTTACAAGTAGAAAAAGACAAACAAATAACATTAGAAGATAACGATATCTTAACAATTCTAGCAAAAGAAGTAAAAAAGAGAAAAGACTCTTTAGTAGATTACGAAAAAGGTGGAAGAGAGGACTTAGTAGAGCAAATAAAAAAAGAAATACAAGTATTAGAAAAATATTTGCCAAAACCACTTTCTAGAGAAGAACTAGAAAAAGAAATAAAGCAAATTGTACAAGAACAAAATGCTACTAGTATGAAAGATATGGGAAAAGTAATGAAAGTGGCAAAAGAGAAAATAGGCACAAGGGCGGACGGAAAAGAGATAAATGAAATCGTAAAAAGTTTACTACAATAAAATTATGTAAAACGATTGACGAAAAAGACAAAATTTGGTACAATAGAACTAGAGTTTTTAAGGAGGTGTTGTAAGTGGCTAAAAGATGTGGAGATTGTGAATATTATAGTAATGGAAGATGCACCTATGATGGATATAGAACAGAAGGAGCAAACGACACAGAAGCACCTTACGATTGCGGACACTATAGTGCATAAAAAATAGACCTAAAGAAGGTCTATTTTTTAACCAGAAAGAAATAAAAAATGGGGGAAATATGGAAAAGAAAAAGCCAATTTACACAAAAGAAAAAGGTAGTATTTTACCAAATGTGAGTAAATGGCTGATAAAGCAAAGAACTAAAAAACAAGAAGAAAAGAGAATTATTAAAAAAGTAACAGCAGGAAAATTTAAAAATCAGGAACTAAAATATCTAGCAAATGGATTAGATATTTTAAGATTACTCTACTTTCATGGTGTAGATATTTTAGAATGGGACTTGTTAAGTTCAGATAAAGAGCGCTCTAAGAAAGAAAACATTATAAAAGCATTAATGGTATTTACTAGAAGAAATGTAGATATTATTTTATCACAAGTATCTGGAAAAATGTGGAGCAGTTATTACGAGCAAAAAAAATTAGCGGACTTTGAAAAAAATATGGAAATTTTAGCAAAGACCAATGGTATTATTACTACAATGCAAACTAAGACAGAAATAATAGATGGAAAAGAAACAGAAATACAAAGAGAAAGAGTTTATTCGCAAAAAGAAATATATGATATATTGAACTTTTTCCAATTACAAAAAGAAGGAATAGAAGACCATGGTATAGAAGAACTAGTAAATGTAGGGTTATCTATTGCAACATTTCTAGGCACAGTAACAGAAAATATTAAACAAAGTGATAAACCAATGTTAACTGGTACTCTTTTAGCAAGTGGTATAGCAGGAGGAATTGGCAACTTTGTGTATAAACAAAAACTGCAAGACAAAGAAGAAAATAAAGTAAGAGAAAAAAGAAGAAATGTAAGGTTTTACGAGCAAGAAATGATAGAAACAGAACCGGTAAGCCAAGAAGATGAACGTTACATGCGAGAAAAAACAAAACAAAGTATGGAAGACTATCAAAAAGCAAAACAAAAACTATATGGAAGACTAGATAGTGCAGATACAGGACTAAGCCTTGCTATTTCTTTAATGGTAGGGGCATTAACTATCAATCAAGTAGTAAAAGAAGGAAAGTTTACGGTTTCTTCTATTCCTAAAATATTGGCTCAATTTGGAGCAAATACAAGGGTTATATCTGGTCTAGGTCTTACCATGGGACAAATAAAAAGATTTCAAGAAAGAAGAATGGACTACAAAGAAGTGTTAGAAGAAGTACAAAACATTGTAAAACAAATAGAAGAAAAAGCAGAAAAACTAACAGAAGTAACACATCCTTTTACCCGTTTAAGTTTGCAGGATGTAACATTAAATTTTTATCAGACAGAAAATGAACAAGGAGGAGAAAAATACGGAAAAACATTAACAATACCTGAATTTCACGCCGATACCGGAGAAATAGTATTAGTAACAGGAAAATCAGGAAATGGAAAAAGTACATTACTAAAGCACTTAAAAAATGGAGATATACATAACCCAAAAACAATTGCAATAGACGGAACAGAAAAAGTAGATAAAATAGGTAAAAAAGCAGTTATGTTTTCTTCAAGAATGCGATTAAGTGACATGACAAATATCCTAGGACAAATAACAAGAAAAGAAAGACTAGAAGAATTAACTGCAGAAGAAAGACAAAAATTTGTTGCTATTCTAAAAGACTTAGAACTTTACCGAGAAGGAAAAAATATGAAAGATATTATTTCTAAACGATATAGCGAATTTTCTAGCGGACAAAAAAACCGTATTGCCCTTGCAAAAGTATTGTACATGCTAGATGATAGTAAACAAGTATTACTCCTAGACGAACCAACTAATTTCGTAGAAAAAGAATTAAGAAGAAAAACTTTCCATACCATTCAAAAATACTGCAAACAAGGAAAACCAAAAACCATTATTATAGCAACACATGATATTGAAATAGCAGAAGAAGTAGCAAATAGAAGATACAATATAACAGAAGAAGGATTAGTAGAAGAAGTACCAATACAAAAAAATAAAGAAGAAAGATGCTAAAAAAATAGCATCTTTTAAATTTTAATACAAAAAGCTTGTATAAATTTTCCAAAATGTATTATACTATCTATAAAGAGAAAAAAACGCTTGAAAAAGAAAGGAAAGAAAAGAATGAAAGAAAAGAAAATACAAATAAAAGAGGGAATTACTTTGCATTATATTCCAACCAATAAATTTAAAAACAACATGCTTGCTGTTTTTTTAACGACACCGCTAGATAGAAAAACTGTTACTTGGAATAGTTTGCTAACAGCCGTATTAAGAAGAGGAACGAAAACCATGCCAAGTCAAGAAAAAATTAGCGAAAATTTAGAAAAAATGTATGGAGCTTCTTTTGACTGTGGAGTAGAAAAAACAGGAGATAACCAAGTATTAAAATTTTACATGGAGTCTCTTAATAATGAATTCTTACCAGAAAAAGAAAATTTGTTACAAGAAAGTATAGATATTTTATTAGAGGTAGTATGGAATCCCTACTTAGAAAATGGAGCTTTTTCTAGGGAATATGTAGAAGGAGAAAAACATACTATAAAGCAATTAATAAAAGGAAAAATAGACGATAAAGCCAAATATGCAGTAGAACGTACTACAGAATTAATGTACCCAAATAAGCCATATGGATTATATAAATTTGGATATTTAGAGGATTTAGAAAGCATAACACCAGAAAATTTATATACCCATTACCAAAAGCTTTTACAAGAATGTAAAATAGATATATTTGCTTCTGGAGATATAGACAAAGAAGAATTGGTCTCCATGTTGATGCAAAATGAGCAAATCCAAAAACTACAAGATAGAAAACCAAACTTTATCTGCCATGCGGATGCTTCCGAATTAGAAATACCAAAAACTCCAAACAAAGTAACAGAAAGCATGAACGTTTCCCAAGGGAAACTTATTTTGGGAATGTATGTGGATAGTAAAAAACCGGACGATAAATACGTGGCACTACTCTATAATGCTATTTTAGGAGGAAACGCGAATTCAAAATTATTTCAAAATGTAAGAGAAAAAGCAAGCCTTGCCTATACAGCAAGTTCTTCCTATATTAGACCTAAAAATATTATTTTTATTAAATGTGGCATAGAAATAGAAAACGAAGCAAAAACATTAGACATTATTGAAAAACAACTTCAAGACATAAAAAAGGGAGAATTCTCAGAAGAAGAAATAGAAATTTGTAAAAAACAAATAATATCTGCAATTAAAGGAATACCAGAGGGACAAGATACCGAAATTATTTACTATTATGGACAAGAAATTGCTGGCGAAAATGTTAGCTTAGAAGAATATATACAAAAGGTAAATGCAGTAACAAAGCAAGATATTATTGCACTTGCTCAAATGATAAATGTGCACACAGTTTATTTCTTAAAAGATTAGGAGGAAAATCAACATGCAGGTAATTGAAAATTTAAAAGTAAAAGAAAAAGTATATATAGAGACCTTAGAAAATGGATTAACGGTTCTTATTATTCCTAAAAAAGAAACAGAGAAAAAATTTATTATATGGGGAACTAATTTTGGATCTATTGATAGTAAATTTATAGCACCAGGAGAAAACGAAATCACAACAGTTCCAGATGGAGTAGCCCACTTTTTGGAACATAAGTTATTTGAGCAAAAAAATGGAACCAATAGCCTAGATACATTAACTGCGATAGGAGTGGATGCCAATGCCTATACGACAACAGACCACACAGCATATTTATACGAATGTAACGATAAATTTTACGAAGCATTAGACGAGTTTATGGATTATGTACAAAATCCATACTTTACCAAAGAAAATGTAGAAAAAGAGAAAGGAATTATAGGACAAGAAATCCGCATGTACGATGACCACCCAGGTTGGCAGGTTTATATAAATGCCATGCAGTGTTTATATCAAAATAATCCTGTTCGCATTGATATAGCAGGAAGCATTGAAAGTATTTCTAACATTGATAAAGATATTTTATACAAATCTTACAATACATTTTATCATCCATCTAATATGTGCTTAGTAGTATGCGGAAATTTTGAAGCAGAAGCTATTTTAGAAGAAATAAAAAAACGATTACTTCCAAAAGAAATAATAGGAGAAATACAAAGAATTTATCCAGAAGAACCAGAAAAGGTTGCAAACAAAGAATGTAAGAAACAAATGGAAGTAAGTACCCCAATTTTTGTAATAGGCATCAAAGATAAAGTAAGCAAGGAAAATATGGTAAAAAAACATATTGCTATTGAAGTTCTATTAAATATGATAATAGGAAAAAGTTCTAAATTATATCAAACACTATATAAACAAGGATTATTGTTAGAAGAACCAGATATGCAATATGAGTGGTCCAAAGAGTATGCCCATATTACTATTTCAGCACAAAGTAAAGATCCTAAAAAAGTCTACCAAGGAATAGCAGATACCATACAAGAATATAAGAAACACGGCCTAGAACTAGAACATTTTGACAGAATAAAAAGAAAAATTTATGGCGATTATGTAAAAGAATTTGACGATGTGGCAGATATTGCAAGAATGTTTTTAGCAGACTGGATGAAAGGGGTAAATAGTTTTTCTTACTTAGAGCAATATAATGCTGTTACCAAATCTTATGCAGAAGAAATCCTAAAAGAAGTATTTCTAGAAGACAAAACCATCCTATCTGTTGTTGAACCTAATAGTAGTAGTAAGGAAGAAAAATAGATGACAATTACGATTCCGCTTTTTTCTATCACCATAGCAATTCCTAAGATAGCATGCACTATCTTAGGAATCCAAATTTATTGGTATGGAATTATTATTGCAATAGCAATGGCAGTTGCTGTTATTTTATACTATAAAAAAAGTGGTACTTATGGAATATCTTTTGACACTATTCTTAGTGCATTTTTATGGGTTATTCCATTTGCATTTTTGGGTGCTAGACTTTATTATGTCATATTCCGATGGGACTATTATAGTAGTAATCCTAGCCAAATACTACAAATTAAAAACGGAGGACTAGCCATTTATGGAGGTTTGTTCGTAGGAGTGGCTATCTTATGTTTTTACTGCAAAAAAAATAAAATATGCATCCGAGACATGCTAGACTATGTGGTACCAGAAATAGCAATAGCACAATCGATAGGAAGATGGGGAAATTTTTTTAATGTAGAAGCCTATGGAGTAGAAACCACCCTGCCATGGAAAATGGGAATTGAAGCACAGGGAACGAACTCATACGTACATCCCACTTTTTTGTATGAATCTATTTGCACATTAGGAATCTATCTTTTACTACACAAAATAGAAAAAAACAGAAAATGGAAAGGTCAGATAACTTGCTTATATATCACACTTTATTCTTTTGCTAGAATGTGGATAGAAGGCTTAAGAACAGACAGTCTATATCTAGGAAATATTCGTATTTCGCAATTAGTATCCATTATCCTTTTTGTCGTTTTTGGTAGTATTTTGTTTTATTTTGCATACCACAATAGAAAAATGTCAAAAAAAGAAGAAAAAAATAAAAAAGTGACATACAAAAATGCCTGAAACCTAGACAAAATAAGAGAAAATATATTGACGAAGATGTAAAAATATGGTATTTTATATATAGATAATTAAAAAAATGCAAAAAGGAGAGAAGTAATATGTTAAATGATGAGATTTGTAAATTACGTGAAAAATTAAATAATAGCATAATAAGTGGACAAGACTATAGCATAACTTATCAGTTAAGCGTGGAACTTGATGACCTTATTGCACAATATTATAAAGAATTTCAAGAAAAGAGGGCTCCAAAGAAAGAAAAAGTGGGCAAAAACGCCAGAACAAAAACTTTTTCCAGTATTTAAAAGAGTTCTTTTCCTGTGGAAGTAAGGGCTCTTTTTTGTCCCTACCATGAAAAAAAGACAAAAAAATTAAGAAATAATCAAATAATTCTTGCTTTTTCCTTCAAAATAGTCTATAATAAAAAACAAGAGAATGAAAAAAATATGAAAAAATAAAGAAAGTTAAGGAGGATTACGCATGAAAAACAAAACAGTAAAAATAATTTCTGCAATAATGTTAGTAATGATGGTATTATTTTCAATGTCTAATTTAGTACTTGCAGCTACAACTGGAGATCCATTAGACCCAAGTAAAATACAAGGACAACCATCTAAGGCTTCTGACAAAGTTAATGAGGCGGCAAATATTATTTTAGGAATTGTTCAAGTAGTAGCTGTTGCAGTAGCGGTTATTATGCTTATTGTGTTAGCAGTTAAATATATATCCGCATCTCCAGAAGGAAAAGCGGATATTAAAAAATCTGCAACAATGTACATTGTAGGAGCTATCTTACTATTTGCATCTACAGGTATTCTAGAAATACTAAAACAATTTGCAACAAGTACATTTGGAGGAGAATAATTTTTCATACCTATAAGCAAGAAAAATCAGGAGATGGTAAATACAATTTACCATCTTTTTTCAAAAAAGGTGGTGGATGTTATGACAAGAAAAAAAATAGTAAGAATTATTGGTATTTTAATACTAGCAATGTTGTTAGGCTCAACGTTTGTTTTTGCAGATGACATTAATACAGGAGGCTATACAGGAATCTATCATGGGGGATCCCAAAGCATACGAAATGCAGGAAGCCTTATCCTAGGAGTAGTACAAGTAGTAGGAACAAGTATAGCGGTTATTATGCTAGTAATTATAGCTATTCGTTACTTTACTGCTGCACCAGAGGCAAAGGCAGATATTAAAAGCCAGCTTATCCCTTATGTAATAGGAGCTGTATTGCTATTTGCAGCAAGCAACCTAGTAAGTATTGTAGCAACAGCAGCACAGGAGATTTTTTAAAATTGCTTACGGACAAAGGCAAAAGGAGCGAACACTTACAAACAAAAGTAAAACATAAGACAAAAAGAAAAAAGAGTCAAAATAGAACGCAAAAAACAGGTCTATTTTGGCTCTTTTATTGCAACAATATTACAGTTATATGAAAAGTTCATAATAATGACGAATATAACCTATAAATGTTGAAAAATACAGGGAAATGAAGTATAATAATAAGTAATAGAGTGTAAAAGTGGGGTGAAAGAAATGAAAGGAAAAACAATGAAAAAAATAATTTACAGTATCCTGTTACTTCTATTAACAATAAGCCTAATACTTCCAAGCACAGTACAAGGATATACACAAGATATAGTCTTAGCTGACGCAGACGGTGGAGATACTGTTACTGGTGGTGGAGGAAGCGCAGATGGGTTTACTTTGGATAGTATTAAAGAACAAGCAGATACCTGGCTAAATGGGGGAAAAGGACAAGACCATATTAATGACCAACAGCTACAAAACATTATCATTCCTATTGGACAAATGTTAGTAGCAATAGGAAGTGTGGTACTGGTTATTGTTACTACTATCATGGGTATTAAATACATCATGGGTGGACCAGATAAAAGAGCACAATTAAAACAACAATTAGTAGGTTTGGTAGTAGCAACTATTGTTATTTTCGCTGCACAAGCAATATGGGCACTCGTATATAATTTTATGACAGACTTAACAGTAAGTAAAAAAGTAGAAAGAACCCCAATGAAACAAGAAATACAATTACCAGAAGAAATCTGGAAAGGATAACAAAGGAGGAAAAATAATGGGTACATATTATATTCCTAGAAATGTAAAAGGAGAAACAAGATTATTAAATATCTTTACCGTAAAATCTCTTATCACAACCGTTGCAGGAACAATCATTGGTTCTGTATTTTATCTTATTTTTGGACTACTTCTGGGACTAAAACCAGTAGGAATTGGAATAATGGTTTTCTTTGCTGTAGTAGGATTTGGAGTAGGAGCCATTAAAATACCAACACTAGGAGGAATTCCTTTTACCCAAAAAATTGGTGGAGAATCCTTAGACGAAATCATAAGAAGATACATCAAATTTAAAATGAACCGAAAAGTGTACACTTATACAAAGGAGGAAAAATAGAACATGGATATCATTGTTATACTGAACTTAGTTTTAATTATAGCTGTTATACTAATTGCTATTTTTGCTGGACTGTTCTTCTGGTTTTGGATGCGCTCTAAAAAGAAACAAGAAGAAGAGCTATTAGATGGACAAGCACCAAAAGAACAATCCACTTTTCATGGCATACCAAGAGAGTCTATTTATAAATTTTTAGAGTTTGACGAAATAAAAGATAATATGATTATCCGAAAAAATAGACAACAATATGTTATGGTAATCCAATGCCAAGGAGTTAACTATGACTTATTATCCGAAGAAGAAAAAGTAGCGGTAGAAGAAGGATTTGTCCAATTCTTAAACACGCTTCGTTTTCCAATTCAATTATATATTCAAACAAGAAGTCTAAATTTAAGAGAAATTGTAGATGAATACAAAGAACGCGTAAAGAAAATGCAAGAAGAACTAGATGCACTAAATGTAAGAATAAGAGATGCAGAAAGACGTGGCAATCAAAAAGAAATAGATAAATTAAATTATGAAAGAAGAAGAAAAGAAAACGTATTAGAATATGGAGCTGACATTGCAGATTATGTAGGAAGACTAAGTTTAAATAAAAATGTATTGCAACAAAGAAATTATGTTGTTGTTTCTTACTACGCATCCGAATTTAGTGGAGGAGATAAGTATTCAAAAGAAGAAATAGACAATATCTGTTTTGGAGAACTATATACAAGATGTCAATCCATTATTCGTTCTTTATCTTCTTCTAGCGTTCTAGGAAAGGTATTAACATCAGAAGAATTAGGAGAGCTACTTTATATTGCTTATAACAGAGATGAATCTGAAATTATGCAATTATCCAAAGCTCTAGATGCACAATACGATGCTCTATATAGCACTGCAAAAGATGTATTACAGAAAAAGCAAGCACAAATAGAAGAACAGCTTGAAGTAGAAGCAGTAAACCTAGCAACAGAAAGTATTTTAGAAGCAGACAGAATTCGTAAAAAAGAATTAAGTAATGAAGATAAGAAAAAGAAAATAAAAGAAAAAGCATTACAAATGATAGAAGAATATAAAGATCAAATGGATGCTGACCTTTACGAAGAAACTAAAAAGGAAATTGTAAGACAAGCAGAAAATTTAGAAGAGAAAACAGAAAAGAAGAAACAAACAAGTAGAACAAAAGCAAAGAAAGGAGAATAATCGGATATGAGAAAAAACAAAAAGATTGAACAAGAACAAGCTATACAAAGTGAAAATATGCAAGGTGTATTAAATAAAAATGCAAAGACCATAAAAGATTTAATTGCACCTGCTGGAATAGATGCAAGCAACACCAATCACTTGGAAATTGTATCTAATCGTTCTAGGTTTGCAAGAAGTATGGTTGTTTCTACTATTCCAAGGATGTGTACCTTCCCAGAGTTTTTAAGAAGCATGTACACATTTGGGGATGCAAACATTTCCGTATTTATTAATCCTATCAGTGAAAGTACCTCACAAACAGACTTAAATAGAACCATTAATGAGCTAGAATCAGAAAGAATTGTAGCAATGGACAAAGGAGATATTAACCGTGAAAGAATTCTAGCACAAAAAAGATTAGAAGCAGAAGAACTAAGAGACCAAATTGCAGCAGGGTTTAATAAAATATTTGAATCTTCTATTATATGTACGTTATTTGCCTATAACCTAGAAGATTTAAACAAACAAACAGAATTCTTAGCATCAGAAATGTCCAAAACATTAATAGGAGTAAAACCAGCATGGGCAATGCAAGAAGAAGCATTTAAATCCAATATGCCATATTGTGATAATAAAATAAATAAAGCCCATTCTTTTGACCGTAGAAGTATGGCAACAGTATTCCCATTCTTTACTTCTGACGTAGGACATGAAAAAGGAATACCACTAGGATTTAACAGACAAACAGGATTACCTATTTTATTTGATAACTTTAGCCCAAAACTAACCAATTACAACATGATTATTTTTGGTAAATCTGGTGCTGGTAAAGGTGTAACCATCAAAACGTTAACAGCACGTTCTGCTGTATTAATGGGAATTGAAAGTTTAGCACTAGATGCCGAAGGTGAGTATGGAGTAGTGGCAGAATCTTTAGGAGGAATTAATGTTACCATTAGTCCAAACTCTAATACAATTATTAACCTATTTGACTTAGAACCAGAAATTGTACGTGATGAGATTACCGGAAGAGAAAGAACAGTATTAAATATAGAAAATAAAGTAGAAGACGTAACACAGGCTCTACTTACCATGGCAAGAGGAAGTACAAGAAGTACAGAGGTAAACGAGCTTACCAAACAAATTATAGCAGAAGCAGTAGCCGAGGAATATGCAGGACTTGGTATTACCAATAGTTTAGAAAGTCTTTACACAGACGAAACACCAGCATTTCGTAAAAACTATTTAGGAAGAACCAAAAAAGAAATGCCAACCATTGGTTCTTGGTATAAAAGAATTTTGCAAAATGCAAGTAAAAATGATAACCCAGACTATCGTTTCCACTATAGTTATTTAGCAAAAGTAATGAGACAATATGTAAGAGAATACGATGGACAAATGGCATACTTTGACGGACAATCTACTTTTGAATTATTAGATAGTGTACCATTTATTAACCTAGATATTTCCCAACTAGAAGAGAGATTTGCAAGACCACTTGCACAACAAATTCTACTTTCTTGGATTTGGGAAAAATATGTTAAGAAAAACAGTGAAGATAGAACCAAAGCAACCAAAAAAAGAGTACTAGTAGACGAGGCATGGATGTTACTACCATATCCAGAAGCAGTAGACTTCTTAAATACAATGGCAAGACGTGCCAGAAAAAGAAATGTATCCCTTGCCGTAGTATCACAAAAATTCCAAGACTTTTATGAAAAACAAGAAGCACAAGCAGTTTTAACATCATCTGATACAAAATTATTCTTAGCACAAGATAAATCTGAAATTGAATATATAAAAGAAGTATTTAAACTAAGCGAAGGAGAAGCAGCATTTTTAACAACCTGCAGTAGAGGAGAAGGACTATTAAAAGTAGGAGAAGATACAGCAATTATTGCAATTAAACCAACACAAAAAGAATTCGAATTCGTAGAAACAAACGTAAACGAAATTGTAAGACATAATAGAAGAAAAACAGACCCAAAATAAAAGAAAAAAAGAAATGATAAAGAAAGGAGATAGGAAATGAAAAAACTACTTACCAGTATGCTAATAATTATGGTTTTATTTCAGACCGTACTATCTCCAAAAACTATTTTTGCTGCAGAAGTAGCAGAGGATACTGCTACAGATACAGTATCAGAAGAAGCACCATATACCCAGGAAGATATTGATAAATTGTTACACAATGGAACAGGAAACAAGGGAGATAAAGAGGATGTTACCATTGATAGAGATTTGGGGGATGGACAAAGCATTTATGATATGAACTCTAATACAACAAAAAGTATTTTTACTATGTTATTTGGAGTATTAAATATGATTCCATTAACCATAAGTACTATTCTTTCACTAGCAGTAACAGATTTTGTTGTCCCAGATAAACAAGTACCTAATTTTCTAACAATAGAGGATTTAGTATTTGGCAAAATTTCCATGTTAGATATTAATTTTTTAAGTAATCAGAATATGGGAACTACACAAAATGGAGTAGAAATTAATGCTCAAATTAAAGAGCAGGTAGCTATATGGTATTATGCTGTAAGAAATATTGCCATTGTTTTATCTTTAATTGTTCTACTATATGTAGGGATTCGAATGGCAATTTCAACCGTGGCTGCTGAAAGAGCTAAATATAAAGAAATGTTAAAAAATTGGCTTATTTCCTTTGTGTTACTATTTACACTACAATATATTATATCTGCTATATTTTTGTTTTACTCTCTATGTATTCAAGTAACTTCACATTTGTATAGCAATGAAGCAGGATTTGAACAAGAAATTATTAATAATGTAATGCTAGATTTAGATAAAGAAGTGGGAATAGATGTAGTTTTATCTTCTATTACTTACTGGATATTAGTCTTTTACCAAGTACGATTTTTACTAATATATGTAAAAAGATTTATTGTAACAGGATTTTTAATAGCAATTGCACCAGCAATTACGGTAACTTATACCATAGATAAAATGGCAGATAAAAGAGCACAAGCATTTGAAACATGGAAAAGAGAGTTAATTATTAACATTCTAATTCAGCCATTACATATTTTAATATATACTGTATTCCTTGTGGCTGCAGGAGCAATAGTAGAAACAGCACCAATACTATCCATACTTTTCTTTACATCTTTATCAAGAGTAGAGAAAATTGTAAAGGGAGTATTTAGAATGAGAGGAGCTAAATCAATTCATTCTATGTCAGAAACACTAAGATTAAAAAAATAGTAAAGAAAGGATGGTAATAATGAGCAAAAAGAAAAAAATTCTAATTGGTATATTGGTTTTGTTGATTATCGTGTTACTTATCTATCTTACCATCCGTTATTTACAAGGACTTACCTATGATCCAGAAAAGCCATACCAAACAATAAAAGAAGCGGTAGAAGCCTTAGGACATACTTACCTAAAAGAAGAAACATCTACGGAAGAAAGATTTTCCGAAGATATTTACCTAAATTTTTCGGTGGACTTATACACAGAAGAAAACAGTAATGAAAAAATATATAATGACCTTATTTATACAATTGCAAGAGTAGAAAAATACAAAAGTTTTCGCTTAATAGACCCAGAAAAAGAAACAGTAATTGCAGTACTTGCCAATGAACAAGAAAAAAAGTTAGTTAGAATTTATATTAACGGAGACGATAACTACTTTGGAAGACATAGGTCTATGGAAACGATAGAAGAATATACAGAAACACCGGTTACAGACTTTATCATAGAATCGCCTATTCTTCAAGATAGTATAAGAACAAATTGGAGTACCAATATTTATCTAGGAACCGAAGATGAAAAAAGAGAAGATTATAGAATTTATTCAGATGAGGGGCTAGAAGTAAAAAAAGTAGATAATAAATTATTTAACATTGTTTTTACACAAAATTATAACAACACCATAGTAAATGGCATAAAAGTAGGAGAAACAATAGATGCTATTATTCCTATACTAGGAACTCCAACCTTTGGAAGCAAACAGGAAGGCTTAATAGGATACAAAGGAGAACAATTCTATATTTTCTTTATGGAAAAAGAAATTTCTGTTTATCCAGTACTTAAAAATTATGACACAACAGAATTTGTGCAATTAGTTACAACTTATACGGAAGAAGGAAATGCAAGCGATTTTGTAAAAAAAATAACAGGCTTATGGAGTGATTATGATCTTTATGAACATGACACAAACTATGTAAAATTACGATATACCTTAAAAGGAGTAGAAATACAATTTAATATTACTCCAAACCATGGTATTACCTATTACCAAAATTATCAAGGAGAAATAAAAGAAGGAATTAATTTTAGTAATCTAAAGGAAAAAGAAGGAGAACTATCCAATTATATTTATTTTCAGCTAGATACAAACTTAGTATATAAAACAGAACAAGAAAGATTTCATGCATTTCTTTTAAGAGAAAAGGCAAAAGAAACATTAAATCCATATGATGAGTAAAAATAAGAAGTAGATAAGAAAGGAGGGAAAAACAATGAAATATGGTATAAAAAAGAAAATACTAGCTATCGTATTACTTATTTTATTGTTTTTCCCTACGATAGAATATGCAGCAGAAGAACCTACTACAATCAGTTCTAAAGAAGCTGGTCAAAAGGTAGCCAATTTTGCTATTAGTTTTGTTACTAATCATGCTAGTGAGTGTGTATATGATGTTAGTGATGCAGCATATAACCACTGTTTAAAGAAAAATGCACAAGGAAAAGTATATAAAAGAGTAGCAAAAGATACTAACAACAATGGTGTCATTGATGAAAATGAAATGTTTGTACCAATGGATTATACCGGTGAATTAGTTTATAGTGCCAGATATAACAATAAATATCCATTTGATTGTACCGGATTTGTTAGCTTTTTATATAACCAAGCTTTAGGTATTTTATCTGCTAGCAACATGGTAACAACCAATGCAGGCAATACCGGTGGTGGTTATTTTGAAATTTTAGATGCTAGTGTAGAATTACAACCAGGAGATATTTTAAGAAAACCATTAAATAGTAGTGGAACAGGAGGACATGTTAGTTTATATGTAGGACTAGGAGGAGGAAAAGATATTGTAGAAGCTGCTAGTGTAAGCAGTGGAATTCGTTTTAGTTCTTTGCCACAATATACACAAGTATTACGTCTAAAAGATGGAACAGAATACGAAGAAGGAACAGGAGGTCTTGGGGAAACCCTTCCAGAAGATGAAGAAGTAGCAGGCTCTGATATAACCTTAGAAGGTGGTGTAAACCAATATATAGACCCATATGATCCGAGTGTATCTATTCCAGATCCAGATTCCTTTGAATTTCCAGGTTTAGCAGAAGAAAATTTTGTAGGAATGGGAGATAGAATAGAAGATTTAAAAAAGGGATTAGAAGCAATAGTAGATTTTCTATCCGATGCCTTTACATGGATTGTAGGAATTATTTTATATCCCATTAAAATGGTATTAATAGGTTGGATACAGATAGCCCAAAATGCGATTACTTCTATTTTTTCTGCAGCAACCGGCACCGAAATTACAGAAATTAATATTGAAGATATCATCTTTAATAAAATACAATTACTAGATGTTAATGTGTTTACCAATACTCCAGGAGGAATGGCAATATCAAGTGGAAGCGTAGTAGGAATTATTCATGAAGGAATTAGAATTTGGTATTATACTTTCAGAAATGTTGGAATCGCTGGAATGTTAATAACATTGCTATATTTAGGAATACGTATGGCACTAAGTACTGTACCAGAAGGAAAAGCAAAATACAAACAAATGTTAATAGGATGGATATATGGATTTGCTATTGTATTTTTCGTTCACTACTTCATTTTAATAGTTATTACATTTAATGAATCCTTATTACAAATCTTACCAAAAGAAACAGAACTGGGTACCACTATATTTCAAGAAATAGAAGCAGGAATGTACCAAATAGACTTCGTAGACTCCATGCTATATATTGTTGTTTTTCTAATTTTACTATATTACACAATACGTTTTCTATTTGTTTATTTAAAACGTTACCTAACCGTAATGATACTAATCATGATGGCACCACTTATGGGAATAGTATATTCTATTGACCGTATTAATGGAAATAAAACATCTGGACATTTTACAATATGGTTGCAAGAATTTACCATAAATGTACTAATACAATTTGTACATGCAGTTATTTATGTAGTATTTGTAGCAACCGTTTTACAGATGATACAACAGGCAGCAAGTATTGCTACTATGATTATTGTATTTATTATGTTAAAATTTATGTTAGAAGCAGAAGTATTAGTAAAGAGAATGTTCAAATTAAATAAAGCAACCAATTCGTTAAAAGATATTAAAGACGCAACAAAAGGCTGGGAAATAGCTACTAAAGCTGTATTCACAGGAACAGTAGCAAAGGCAATTGGTTCTGCTTCAGTAGCCGGAGCTAAAAAAGTAGGAGGACTACTTGTTAAACCATTTAAAGCAAATGCAAATGATAGTAGAGGAAGAGAGAATACTACACAAGAAGGAAGTAGAACACAAGGAAGAACACTAACAAATATTGATGAAAAAATAGAACAAGAAAGAAATAACAAAGATAAAAGCAGAGCAGAAATAGGAAAACAGCTTGGAAAATTTGCATTAAATGCTACTAGTGGTGGAGCCCTTGTAGTAGGAAGTATTCCATTAATAATATTGTCACCAGCCAAAGGAATTTTTACATTTACCATGGGTATGAAACGATTAAAAGCAGCATATGGTAGCGGAACAAAAATACCATATCCAAAACGTAATATAAAAGGTCCAATTCTTACTCCTAGAAGAAAAGTATGGTATTTTGTAAGAGGAAAATTTAGCACAAACTTCTTTAGAGGAATTGCTCCTAATGCATTAACAAAGGCATATTCAGAGTATAAAAATTCACCAGAAAAAGTAAAAAATATGCAACAAGCAAGAAATATAGAAATGAAATTAGCAATTGGAATTGACACATTAAAAGAACAACAATTAATTGTAAAATTACCAAAGAAAAATATGTTTGGAGAAACTACTGGAGGAGATACTACTGCAACAAAGGAACAAATTAAAGCAACTAAAGAATTTAATAAGGAAATTAAAAATTTACTAGAAGGAACTTCTAGAAAGAATGTGGAAAAAGCAGTATCCAATTATTTTCTAACAAAAACAGTGCATAATATTCAGTTTAAAAACGTTGATGAAATAGCACAAAATTTAGAACATATAAAAGTATCCGAAGAATTTGGGGCAAACTTTAAAGAAACATTAAAATTAGAAATTATGAATGCTGCATTATCATCCAATGAGTTATCCGATGACAAAACAAGAATAAAAATAGATAAAAAGCTAAAGAAAGAAATCAAACAAACAGCAAAACAGGCAAGGTTACATTTTAAAGAAGTAAGAGACCCAAGTTTACCAAAAGAAGAAAACAAGGTAAAAGAAAATGAACAAATTTATGAAGCATTAGATAAAAAGATTGATGACAATACAATGGGAAAAGTGTTAGAAAAGATGAGCGTAGAAGATTTAACAAGAGTAATGCATAAAACAATTTTACAACAAGACAGTATTCAAAAAACAAATGTAAGACCAGAATTTGTACCAGTATTATTGCACTTACAAGAATTACATGAATTAAATGAAGAAACTAGATATAACACAGGAGAAGCCATTTATAATATAGACGATTTAGTAAAACAAATGAAAGAAGAATTAACAAAAAAGGATGTTTTGGAAAGATAGGAGTAGAAAAATGAAGGGTTTAAAAAGAAAACATGTAAAAAGAATAATCCTATTACTGGTAGTTATAATATGTTTTAATATTATAGCATCTAATCTATCTTGTGTAGAGGCTGCAACCGAAGATACAACAAGTTCATCAGGATTAGCGGCAGACTTTGCAGAGGGAAATAAGCAGTTAGAAGGTGATAGCCCTATAGCATCTCTGATAGAAGGATTAGTAGGAATACTAATTACTGGACCAATTAGGCTTGTATGTTTATTGATGGGAATGTTATTACAGACAATTACCTCAGCTGTAGCTTCTATTGCTGGTCAAGAATTTAATATGGTTACAATAGATGATATTTTGTTTAATAGAGTAGGCATTACAGATATTAATTTCTTTGATTTAGATGGAGCAGGTTCTGCATTAAGAGTGTTAAGAGAGTTAATTGCTGGCTGGTATTATACGTTAAGAAATCTATCTATTGTTATTCTACTTTGTATATTAGTTTATTTAGGTATTCGAATGGCAATTTCAACAGTAGCATCTGAAAAAGCAGTTTATAAAAAAATGTTAATAGACTGGATGGTAAGTTTTGCTATCATATTTGTTATTCATTATATTATATTAATAACAATAAATGTAAGTAATGCACTAGTAGACATTATTGGAAATGCACAAAGTGCTGAACTGGCACAATCAACAAGTTTTTGGAACAGTTACATGGGAGAAGTATTTGGACTCGCAGGTAGCTGGAAAATACTTGAAGGATTAGGCGGATCTATCATGTATCTTATGTTAGGAGTAGCTTTGTTTGGCTATTTGTTTGTTTATATTAAACGTATGGTAACAATAGCATTTTTAATATTAATAGCACCTATCATAACAATTACTTATTCTATCGATAAAATAAAAGATAGTAAAAGTCAAGCATTGGATACATGGGTAAAAGAATTTGCATTCAATGTTTTGCTACAGCCATTTGACTGCTTAATTTATGTCATATTTGTATCTAGTGCAATTAGTATAACAGGACAAGGAATAGGTGGATTAGTTCTTGCTATTATTATGCTTACCTTTAGAAAACAAGCAATGGATATTGTAAAAAATATGTTTGGATTTGGAGCAGCTAAAACATTAGGACAAGAAATTGTAGGAACAGCTGCAGCAATGACAATGCTTAAAAATGCTGGTAAAATGGGGACTGGCAAAGTAAAAGATGCAATAACAGGAACCAAAACAAAACGTATGCCAAAAATGCAGGATTTAAAAAATGATTATCAAAAACAAGTAGAAGATTATAATTCTAGAAAACAAACACAGTTACAAGAACCTCCTCAAGATAGTAGTACAGGAGGTAGTGGTGGCACTACAAGAAACAGTAATGCTGGAGGAGATAATGGATTTGAAGGAAGAGGAACTTCAGGAGAAACACAAAATACAAACTCTAATGGGCAACCATCAGATAATTTAAAAAATCCTACTAATCAAAATAATAAAGCAACAGAAGAATGGATTAAAAATTTACCAGATCCGTCTAAACAGAAATTTGATTTAAAAGAAATGGCAAAGAAAATTGGAAAAGGTTATTTAACAGCACAATCCGTAGCAGCAGGTACTATTTTAGGAGCAGCAATGGGATTTGCACAAGGAGATTTATCACAAGGCTTTTCAGGTGCTGTAATAGGATATCATGGACAAAAAGCTGCAAGAATAGCTGCTAATAATGCAATGTTAAGAAGCAAATTAAAAACAAATGAAAGTGTATTTGCAGACCAATACGATAGGTATCAAGTAGAAAATAGATTTGATGCTCAAGAAATGAATCAAAGGACACAAGCTTTGTTAGAAATGGACCGTGAAAAAATATTACAATCTGATAAATTAGATGATAGAACAAAAGCTTATGGGCTAGCAGTACAAGATATGCGAGATAGTTATGCATCTATAGGCATGAAAGAAAAAGATGCAAGAGAAAAAGTATTAAATACAGTAAAAAGAGTACAAAATCAAGATGTAAAATTAAGAGGAAAAGAAAAGAGAAATATTAGAGGAAGAAGAGGAAGATAAAAATAGTTAGGTGGTGAGAAGATGACTCCAGAAGACATCAAGAAGCTCTCAGATAGTGAGTTAGATGAAGAAATTGATAAAATTCGAACAGCGAATAAGAAAGCCATAAAAAATAAAAATAAAAAGGAAGAACAAAATACATTAACCCAACTAAATATGCTAGAAGATGAGAGATTAGAAAGAGAAAGAAAAAGAAGAACCAAACAAAAAGAACAAAACATGCAACAACCAATCTCTGGAAAAAACACAAGAGAAGATCAGAAAAAAGAAAGCAAACCTGAAAATAAGGAAAATGAGAAAGAGGAACAGGAAAAAGAAGATGAGGAAGAAGATATCCAGGACTTAAATGGGGAAGATTCTGGAGAATCTTCCGAAGGAAAAAGTGCACAGGAAATAGCAGATGAAATTAAACAAAGGCAACAAGAAGGATCTCAAAAAAAGAATAAAAAAACAAATGAGAATTCTAAAAAAGCAGAAAAAGCAAATAAGACAGAGTCATTAGGAAAACAGGGAACAGAAAAAGTAGGTAATGCACAATCCAAATTAAATACAGCAAAAAATGCTGAAAAAACAGCAGATGCAGCACAAAAGGCACAGCAAGCTGCCGAAACAGCAAAAAAAGCAGAACAAGCAGCAGAAACAGCTGCTAAAGCTGCAAAAACTGCAAAGACAGCAAAAACAGCAGCAGTTATAGCTGGAACACCAATAGGATGGATTATACTGGCTATTATCATTGGTATTATACTCCTAATTATCCTAATAGGTATTATTTCTTTTTTTGTAACCATGCCATCCTTAGTAAGTGGAAAATTGGGCGAATTTTTAAATAGCATATGGAGTGCCTTTGTGGGATTTATTACAGTAGATCATGCTACAGCGCAAGTTAGTGAAGAACAAATTATAGAAGTAGCAGACTACTTAAATGAAATGGGATATGACCTAGCAGGATATGGCTTTTTAGACATCAAAGAAGGAGGAAGGCTTACTACCGAAAAAGGAGAAAAGCAAGCGGTAAAATATAAAGATGGGGACACTGTAGTACTAGAAAGAAACGAAGATGGAGAAATTACTTCTATTAACAGTTCTTACTTACTTACCTATTTAGCAAATGATAATTTAACCTACATGATTGCAAATAGTAATGTTACTGTTCTATCTCTTTTAGACATGGTAGCCAATGTGGTAACAGGAGGACTGTATACTTGGAACCCTATTAGTGCAAAATGGGGACAAGGTATGATTGTATTAGATGGAACAGGAGAAGTAGGATGGGATCAGTTTAAGTACAATGCTTTAGTAGATGTAAAAATTGATAGAGAACAAAAAGTAATGGTAGTAGAAAATCAACAAGGTTTTAGTACCAAATACAGCACTTATACCTATGACCTAGATGGATGGACAGGTCTTTATGGAAAACCAATAGAATTTTTACTTAGCTTACACCTAGCTACAATGGCGCCAGATTTTGCCATGGATGTAGCTACTAACGAAAACATTGAAACAAAAGTACACCTTCAATTTCATCCAATTACCCATAAAGTAGAAGCATTTACCGATCCAGAAGGAAACAACAAAGTAGAAGAAGGAGATTTTGGAATTACACAAGAAACATTAGAGGGATGGGGAGTAAGAGAGGATACTGCCTATAAACCATATATTACCAAAGTAGAAAAGCATTGGTATACCAATTTTGATTTTTCTCATTGCTATATGTTATTAGATGAAGAAGAAACCAAAAACTTAATAGGAGAGCAAACCTATTTGTATGAAAGAGAATACCCAAGTAATGTATACGATGAGTTTGGTAACCAAATTATGGCAACAGAAACAGAAGAAATTCCTATTTATTTAATAGAAACCACAACATCCGATTTTGCACAAATAAAAGAACCAAAACGTACCGATAATTCAAAATACATTCGTGAAATGCTAACACAAACACCATACTATATTTTTGATGGAACCGGTCACTCCGAGGAAAAAGAACTATTAGTAGATCAAGGTACAGGAACGTTATCATTAGACACCAAAAGTAAAAGATTTTTATACGCATTATCTATTCTAGAAAATGTAGACACCAAAGATGCTAAAACCATTTTAAAGATGCTAAAACAATTACTAAACGATTATGGAGCAGAATTTGATATAGTTGATGGTAGCTTATCTGATTCTTCAGCGGAGGAAATTGCAGACGATTTAGAAGAAGCAGTACCAGGATATGAAGAAGGAAGAGGCGGACAAGATGTACTTTCTCCTTATTCTGGAACAATTACTAGTATTTCTGAGAACAGCATTGTAATAGAAGCAGGAATGGGGGTAAATGCAGTAAAATATGAAATTTCTGGATTTAACGTAGATAGTGGACTACAAAAAGGAACCATTGTAAAAGGTGATAAAATAGGAGAAACCATTGCAGGTCAATCCTTAAATATACGTAAAAAGAATAGTGTAGGAGAAACTACAGGAGATGTTAGTATAGGTGATATTTTACCAGGAAGTGTAAGTGCCAATACAGATGCTACTAAACTTGCAAAATTAACAACAGCAAGTGAATTAGAAAAAGCACTTAAAAATTATGGTGGACCGTTAGGTACTATGGCAGATGAATTACTATCTATTCAAAATGAAACAGGAGTAAATGCATTAGTAATAGCAAGTATTGCTATTACAGAATCTAGTGGAGGAAAAAATGTACAAGCAGGAACAAACAATTGGACAGGCAATATGAATAGTAATGGAGATTTAATACAATATGATTCCGTAGAAGACTGTTTAAGAGCTACTGCAAACAATCTAAAAAATAACTATTTCTCACAAGGTTCTACTACTTTGAAACAAATAGGAAATAAATACAATCCATCTAATCCAAGTTATGGAGATACCTTAGCTTCTTACATTAACCAATATTTTGTAATTTAGGAGGGAAAGAGATGAAAAAAAATAAAAGTCCGGAACAAGATTTAAAAAAAAGTAAGATAATTCTTTTTATCTTACTTCTGCTCTTTGCCTTAGTAGCTGTTCTTGTTGCAGTAGAAAAAATATTACTTTCTAACACAGAAAACAGTCCGGGTGCAAATTTGCTTCCAGCAAACCTTACGATTACAGAAGATATGACAGCAGAAGAAGTAAACGAAATCTCTACAGAAGTAGAACAATTAGCCGAAACATCAGAAGCAACAAGAATGCAGTATTACATTAACAAATTTATTGGTTATATAGAAAATCAAGAGTATGATAAAGCATATAGCGTGCTATATCCAGACTTTAAAACAAACTACTTTCCAACATTAGATGAATTTACCACCTATGTGCAAAAAAAATATTCTGACTTCGTAACAATAAATTATGAAGATATGCAAAGACAGGGGAATATTTATATTTTCTTTGTAACCATACAAGATTTATCAGACCCAACAAATAATGAGAAAAACTTTTCTCAAAAATTTGTTGTACAAGAAAAGCAAATTAATAACTTCGTACTTTCCTTTGAAGTAGTGGAATAGGAGGAAAAGAATGTTTACAAATTTTAGGTTAAAGGTAAGAGAATTTTTTCGCAATTATAAATATATTATTATATTAGTTATTGTAGCCTTATTTATTATTATTGCAGTAAATCAGTTCTTTAAAAATTATGAGGAACCGGTTATTCCACAAACTTCTTATAAGCCAAACACCCCTATTATTAATGAAAAGGAAGAAGTGCCAGAAGAAGAGCAGGTTCCAATACAAGAAATATTTGATGAATATGTAGGATATTGTAATCAAAAGGATTACCAAAGTGCTTATAACATGTTAAGCACTGCTTGTAAAGAAGCGGTATACCCAAATATAGAATCTTTTTCTAAATATATTGATGCGGTATTTGACCAAAAAAAGATATATAATATTCAAAATATGTCTAATATAGATGGAGCATATATTTACCGTATTCGTTATCTAGACGATATTTTAGCAACAGGTCTTACAGGAGAAGATAGTGTGTGGTATGATGAGGATATTATTACTGTAGTAACAGAAGACGGGCAAAAGAAATTAAATATTCGTGAATTTATAAAAACAGAAGAATTAAACAAAGTATACGAAAACGATTATCTAAGAATGGAAATAAAAGATAAAGTGATACAATATGAAGCAGAAACTTATCATATAACGGTAACGAATCGTTCCGAATATACTATTGTTATTGCAGATTTCTCACAGGAAAATGAAGTGACTCTGCAAGCTGGTTCACAAACATTATCCTATGAAAAAGAATATAGTAATATGATGGTAATTAGACCAGGAGAAACAGGATATTACACGTTGATGTTTGGAAAAGATTATGATTTATCCTCAGAAACAGACAGTCTAAACCTTAATATGGTACGTATTTTAAAGTCCTATACCGGAACAGAAGAAACACGAGAAGAAGAATTAAAAAATGCAGAAGCAATTTATAGTGTGAAGATTGATTTGTAAAGGAAGGAAAGTAAAATGCCAAAAAAAGAAGTAACCAAAAAACAAGTAGAAAAAAGAAAAGAACCTTCTAATAGCAAAGACAAAGAAAAGCTATACCCAGCTATTATTTATTTAAGTAAAGGAAAATGGGGATTAGAAGTATACGTAAAACCAAATAAACCAGAGCTATATACCAAAAACCATGAACTAATAGGAAAAAGAGAAGAAGATGGAACCATCACCTTAAAAAAAGAGTTTTTAGATAAAATAAGAAATATAGAAGGCTCTGAATTATTAAACATAGACGAAAACATAGAAGCAGGTGTACTCCATGTAGAAGAACCAAAAAAGAAAATAGCTTCTAAGAAAAAAGCAGAAACCAAAAAACCACCAGTAGAAAATAAAGAAAAAAACGTAGAAAAAATAGAAGAAGATATTGGTTTAAAAAAGGGAGATATTCTTGCTTGTACTAGACTAGAAAATTTAGAGGAGTTTGACGAAATTGTACCAACCGCAAGGAAATACCAAGATATACAGTTAGCCCATACCAAAGATGGGGAAATGGCTTTTTATGGACTGAATGCAAAAGGACAGTATGAACAAGTAGATGGTACCAATATAGCAAGAACTACCAATAAAGTAGTAAACAAAATTGCACCAGATGGAAAAAGTATTAGAGAAGAAGCCATTACTGGTCTAGTTACATTAAATGGTGAAAATCAAAATGAATATGCTTTTTCTGTCAATTATGATTATCATGAGTTAGAAGTAAACTTGATTCGCTTGCAACGAGAAGCCGACACCTATAAAATAGGATTGGCCCATGAAATAGAAACCGACATGCAAAGACCGTCTACGAGAGAAATAGATGAAGTGATGAAAGAAGAGAATAATCCATATATTGATGACGAAATGGATAGAGAAAAACAAGCATCTAACATGAAAGAAGAAATAGAATTAAACGATATTACAGAAAAAACAAGCTATAATGAATCTATGATAAGACAAAGTATCAAGGAAGACACACTAGAACAACTAAGAGGTAAAAGCATTGGACTTAGTGAAATTAGAGGTTTTATAAGAGGACAGGTTATTGCCAGAATGGGAGCAGGCTATGAAAGAATAGAAGAATTTACTTCAGAAATAAAAGAAGATATAGACTTAGAGCTAGAAAGAGAAGAAGAAGAATTTATCCCACCTTCTTATCGAAAAGAAAAAAATCTATAAAATGGAATATATTTCTAAACCATGCATAAAATATATTGTTAGTATATACTATCAATATATTTTTTGTTAGGAGGAATACAAAAGATGAGAAAAAAAGGACAAGTTATATTAGGAATTATTCTTGTTTTATGGATGTTACAAGGAAAGGTAATCTATGCGACAGAAAACTTAGAAGAGCAAGAAATAAGTCTAGGAGTAGTGACAGCAAATACTTTAAATATAAGACAAGGACCAGATGAAACGCAAACTATTATTGAAACAGTATCCAAAGATACAGAAATTTCCCTTCTTTCTAAATTAGGAGAATGGTATGTTATTCAAACTCCAAGTGGAAAAGTAGGGTGTGCTTCTATGCAATATATACAAGAAAAGGAGCAAAATATAGGAGGAGAAACAGAAAACGGACTTACCCAAATGACAGAAATGGAAACAATGCTGCTTAACACTATTAATCAAAAAAGAAAGGAAAATAATTTGGTAGAACTAACCATCGATGATGAATTACAAAATGTAGCAAGGTTAAAAGCAATAGAAATGGTAGAAAAAGATTATTTTTCACACACATCTCCAACCTATGGCTCCCCATTTGAAATGATGGACCAAATGGGCATTACTTATAAAGTAGCAGGAGAAAACATAGCCGGAAACATCAGTCCAGAAGAGGCGATAAACGCATGGATGCAATCCGAAGGGCATAGAGACAACATTCTAGAAAACGGATACAACTACACCGGAATTGGTATAGCAAAAAGTCCAAAATACGGAAATATATTTGTGCAAATGTTTATAGGAAGATAAAAGAAATAGTCATACAATCACCTTTTTACCATATACTGTAAAAAGGTGATTTAGCTATGAGTATCAAACAAAGGAAAGTAAAAATAGTGATATGTCTTGTTGCTATGATAATATGGTTTTCTTTCTTTTTTTCCAATATTTGTTTGGCAGATGATATCGAGGAAGAAGAAGGTATAACAGCAGAAGAAATACAAAAGGAAGTATTGGAAACAGCAGTAAAACCAGTAACAGAGCCAAGCTTAAATGCAAGGTCAGCCATTGTGTATGATAGAACCACACAAACAATCTTATATGAAAAAAATAGTAATACGAAAAGACCGATGGCATCTACCACGAAAATAGCAACAGCAATTGTGACAATAGAACAAGCAGACTTAAACAAAGTGGTAACGGTATCTAAAAAAGCTGCAGGAACAGGAGGTTCCAGATTAGGTTTAAAAGCCAATGATAAACTTACATTAGGCGATTTACTGTATGGCCTTATGTTATGTTCTGGAAATGATGCAGCAGTAGCTATTGCAGAAACAGTAGGAGGAAGTATAGAAGGATTTGCTAAATTAATGAACGAAAAAGCACAAGAATTAGGGCTTGTTTCTACTCATTTTGTAACACCACATGGGCTAGATAATAGTGAACATTATACCACAGCATATGAACTAGCTAAATTAACAGACTATGCATTACAAAACAGGACATTTGCTTCTATTGTAAATACCAAAAACCGCACGATAACCATTAATGGATATCCTAAAACAATAAGTAACACCAATGAACTACTAGGAAATTTGCAAGGAGTAAACGGAGTAAAAACAGGTTTTACCAATGGAGCGGGAAGATGTCTTGTCACGTCTTGTAGTAGAGAGGGAAAACAGATAATAACAGTAGTATTAGGAGATGACACGAAAAAATTAAGAACATCAGACAGTATAAAACTAATAGAATATGCTTTCCAAAATTTTGAAGATACCAATATACAAGAAATAGCAAGAAAAGAATTTGAAGAGTGGAAACAAATAAATGAAAACCGTATTACGGTACAAAAAGGCACTAAAAATGCAAAAATAGAGGTATATTTAGAACCAATCAAGAATAGTATTATACCAATAAGAAAAGATAAAGAAAATGTAGTAGAGGTAACAATAGAAGGAAACCTAGTATTACAAGCCCCTGTACCCCAAGATACGGTAGTAGGCTATTTAACAATAAAAATAGAAGGAAAAGAACTAGAAAGAGTAGCCATAAAACTAAAAGAAACAATAAAAAAGAAAAATATATGGGAATATTTTGCAGAATGCATCATACAATATAGTAAAGTAAAATTATTCTAAATAGAAACTAGAAGAAAGAAGGAAAAAATTCAAAAAATACGTTGACATTTGCACAAAATTTTGGTATGATAATACTGTTCTCATCTTACCAAAGAGCAAATGTGCGGGAATAGCTCAGTTGATAGAGCGCTGCCTTGCCAAGGCAGAGGTCGCGGGTTTGAGCCCCGTTTCCCGCTCCAATTTTTTCTTGAAAAATGGCGCTATAGCCAAGTGGTAAGGCACGAGTCTGCAAAACTCTGATCCCCGGTTCAAATCCGGGTGGCGCCTCCAAAAGTTTGATGAAAAATATTTGACAACTATATAAAAAAATGTTATCATATAGTTACATTAAACAAACAAAACATTCAAAGTTCTGCGAATGTCATTTGTGCTGGTATGTGTATCACAACTACACATACTTTTTTTATTGTATAGGAAAAATCGTCAGATTTTTGCTATACAACAAGGCCTAAGTTACATTGGGCTGTGCCGATTGCATAGCAATCGTGTACATGTGGCGAAGCCACTTTTCCTATATAAAAACAGGATAGACCACAACATTCTATCCTGTTTGACAATACTATTATGTATTATCTGCTTTAATCTTTTCATCTTTTGTATTTGCTTTTGTAGATTTTAATGTTTCAATTTCTTCTTTTTGTTTTAATAATTTATCTACTAGTTGCAAAATTAGTTCTGCGTTTGTCATA